>CBDUQO010000093.1:0-8482 GCA_965369365.1 uncultured Methanosarcinales archaeon | reverse complement strand
GTGGTGATGGAGAAAGGATATTTCAAACTCAGGTCATAGCCATATACACCGGATAATAAGGATCCACGGAGATGAGCGTGCCCGCCAACGAGCCCTGGAGAGTGCTGGTGGAAATTTCATTTCGTGCCGGCAGCCTCAAGCACGTCTCTTGTAGAAAGCCTAATCTTTGTGAATACCCGGGGAGAGTTCGTTTACGAGAGTGATAATCCGACTGGAGCGGAGCGGAATGCCGGATGGTTTCACTAAATTTTCTCTCAAAAAATTTGGGGTGACCCGTTCACCTCTGCCGGGTGACGCCCACCTTCTCGCAACAATCACTAATCAGACACTCGCTGCACCGCGGGCTGACCGGTGTACAGACGTTCTGCCCGTGAACCACGAGCAGATCGTTAAAATCCCGCCAGTAGACAACCGGCAACACTCTTCGCAGCTCAAACTCGGTCTTATCCGGTGTTTTTGTCGTAACAAGCCCGAGCCGGTTTGATATCCGGTGTACGTGCGTGTCCACCGCGATGCCGGGCTTGCCAAACCCGTGCGTGACCACGATGTTCGCAGTCTTCCTGCCGACACCTTTGAGCTTCAAAAGTTCATCAATCTCGTCAGGAACCTTTGAATCATACATCTCTATCAAAGATTTTGAGATTTCCCTCATCTGCACAGATTTTTTCCGGTAAAACCCAACAGGATAGATCGCATCCTCGATATCAGACGTACTCAACCCGAGCATCCCCTCAGGCGTTTTAGCCAGAGAGAATAGCCGTTCCGATGCCGCAGCGGTTACGTTGTCCTTCGTTCGGAGACTTAGGAGGCACGAGATCAGGACCAGGAACGGATCCTGTTCAGAGGAGATTTTCGTAATTGTGGTGGGTCCGAATTTTTCACTCGAGACTTTCAAGACCCTGACAATGTCATCAATCCTGGTGTTTGTGGACATGATCAACACTCCCATCGTCTGACAGGTGCCTTGCGACGGTCTTTTGAAACACTGCCTGCATATCGCTTCCCGGTTCAAGCGCCATCAACTCACTTAGCACCTCTTGCGCAACCTCGGGTTCGTGGATGATTGTGCAGTCCACGCAACTCCAGACCCTGCCGCCGGTCGAGCTCTCGACATACCTGCCACCTGTGCGCCCATCATTGCACGGATACAGCGGGCAGAAACAGAACGTACAGTCCTGCCCCTCGAAATGACACGGATAATATTCGCAATCTCTTCTGCCCACACATGTTCCTCCTTTTAGCACATCTTCAATGTTCCTTCTGGCAAGATCACGCCCCCACGCCTTGATCGAACTGGCGATCACATCAAGCAACTTCCGGTCAAGTGCGTCCGCATCGATCCGGATGCAATCATCTCCACACTCATGCACCCTGACACCGTGCTGCAAAAGGCGGGCTATCAGTTCTGATGCGTCCATTCCAAAGTCCCGGATATCCACCAGAACGTGCTGTGGCTCACTCGCAATGACTCTAAATCCACGTATGTTTCTTAGTTCTTCAATCAAAGTGTCAGTCGAATCGCCCGACATCAAAACCTCACCTCAAACCGGGGTAATGTTTCGTGCTCGATCTCCTTGACCTTCAGATCGGTGACCTCGGATGCCGCCGGACCGGTTCGCAGCAGATCGGTCAGCATTCGGGCATCATTGTCAGGACCCTGTGCCACCGCCTCGACTCGCCCGTCCGGCAGGTTCCGCACCCAGCCGCATAGCCCGAGATCCTGAGCCTGCCGCATGGTGAAGTAACGGAATCCTACGCCCTGCACCCTGCCGGTTACGACGATATGAATGGTCTTCATACTGATCCTCTCGTTTAGCACGTCTGTTTACCACCCCATCAGACAAAAACGTATCTGGAATATATGGTTCGGAAAGCTAACATCCAACGTAACTATTCGGGGTAATTAAAACCAATATAGAGGGACTTCACCATGTATGGACTATCCGGGACCGGGGGGTACTGTAACCAACCCGGGAATTTAACTGCAAAGTACGCAGAGGGGCGCAGATGGGGAATAAACGGTTAAATGCCCTATCATTCCACTGCGCCCATCAGCGGTTATTTTCCTTGCCGGAAAGTACCGAATCGCAATTGGAAGACCAACCAACATACCTGAGTAGTTGCCATGCAACAACCATTAAATGCCGCACAGCACAACCAACACCATGCACCTGAATCTTGCATGGGCGATCACAGGCGCGGGTCACCACCTGTCAGAGAGTTATGACGCGTTTAGGAAATTGAAGAAAGATAATCCGCAGATTAGAATCACCATTTTCGCATCACAGTCCGCAGAAGAGGTTTTGCGGATGTACGGGCTCTTTGATGATCTGAAAACTATCGCAAATGGCGAATACCTCGAAGAGATATTCCGGGAGAGCGAGCAGGGGCGGAGTTCCCCTAAGGTCGGCAGGTTTCTTCTGAATAAGTATGATGCCCTTTTTGTGATGCCAGCAACCTCAAACACCGTTGCAAAGATCGTGCATGGCATAGCAGACTCTCTGCCGACAAACGCGGTCGCACAGGCAGTCAAAGGTGCCATCCCGGTGTACATAGTGCCGGTGGACATCGATGGCACGATCCTATCAAGGATGCCCTACACCATCGACCGCGAGATCTGTGCCCAGCACAACTGTCCCGTCTGTGTGCCGGCAAACCAGTGCCCGGAGCACGCAATCGAGACCCAGATCGACCTGCTACAATGCATCGGCTGTGGCGAATGTGTCGCAGCGTGCCCACACGGCGCAATCCGTGGCGGTTATGCCGAGATCAAGGTGCGGGCTGTGGATATGCGAAATACCATGCAACTTGGTGAGATGGATGGGATCACAGTGCTCAGGCACCCGCGAGATATGCTTCCTGCGGTGTCCGACCTGATGTCTGCATGACGTTTGAAACGATGCTACTCAGGTTTCTCGGTGAGCGTGATCTTAAGGGTGCGCTCAAGTTTCTTGCGAACCTTATCCTCGGGTACGATTGCTTCCCGTTCTATTTTTTTAAGCAGGGATGATTTCTCTTTTATTTCCAGTGCCAGATCTTCGTGGGTCATGCCGCTTGCCTCGCGGGCGCGCCGGATCGCCATGCCATAACCATCAACCAGTTCATCGGTCATCCGGTCAAACATGTCCTGACGCTTCCGTGGTGGCGCGCGAAACGTGATGCCGGGCGCAGGACCTCTCATACCGGCACTCTGCGTGCGAGGGATGGGGGTAGGGGTGGTGCGCGGTATCTGCTTGACCTCGTGCCCGTACTGTGCGCAACCATTGCAGACACTCAGTTCAGTGCCCTCGATGATTACCTTGCGCGGTTCTCCACGAATATCAGTGCCGCATAGTTCACATTGCATACGCAATTAGCCTCCGTATAGTCCGTTGTTTTGCTCTCGTAAATCAAGTTATGACATGAAGCCCCATAAAGATTTATGTGCTATCAGACTGTTTAATGATTTAACCATGCCAGATACGGAAATTGATATCGACGCGGACCGGGATTCAACAGAGTTCTCAAAGTACGTGGTGGACCGTATGCAACAGCTTGAAGTGAAGAACGATCTGCTCAGAACCCAGTACCAGAGAATCGAGGGCGAGAAGCAGCAAGCTGACGATCAGCGGATCAAATACGAGCGTGAGGTCAGAAAACTGGAAAGCGAGGTGGCTACGCTGAAAACCACACCGCAGTTGGTCGGCACACTCGTAGAGATTCTTGAGGATGGCAGATCGATTGTACGGTCGAGCACTGGTCCCGAATTCATTGTTGGTATCTCCCATTTCATCAATGAGGGCGAACTCAAACCCGGCGTGCAGGTAGCACTCAACAAGGAACACCTCTCAATCGTTTCTGTAATCCCAATGGTTCGTGATCCGGCAGTGCGCGGCATGGAGGTCATCGAATCGCCAGATATTGGCTATGACCGGATTGGCGGGTTGCATACGCAGATAGAGTTGCTGAAGGAAGCTGTGGAACTCCCGCTTACCAAACCGGAAATATTCGAGCGTATAGGTATCGACCCGCCGAAAGGCGTGCTGTTATTCGGACCTCCCGGGACCGGAAAGACTCTTCTTGCAAAAGCAGTTGCCACACAGACTGATGCTACATTCATCCATGTGGTGGGGTCTGAATTTGTGCAGAAATATATTGGGGAAGGTGCTCGCATAGTGCGGGATGTTTTCGAGATGGCGCGAAAGAAGTCGCCTTCGATTATATTCATCGATGAGCTGGACGCAATTGGGGCAAAACGGTTTACGGATGCCGGTTCAGGCGACAGAGAGGTTCAGCGCACGCTTATGCAATTGCTCGCAGAAATGGATGGCTTTGATCCGAGAGGTGGTGTGCGGCTTCTTGCAGCGACCAACCGACCCGATATTCTTGATCCGGCACTTCTCCGTCCCGGACGTTTCGATCGATTGATTCATGTCTCAATGCCAGAACTTGAAGCACGTACACAGATTCTACGCATTCATACTGCAAACATGAACCTTGCCGACGATGTTGACCTTGATCATATTGCATCGCTTACCAACGATGCAAACGGCGCCGAACTGAAGGCGATTGTAATGGAAGCCGGGATGCGTGCGGTACGTGGCGAGAAAGATGCTGTAAATCGAACGGATTTTGAAGCTGCGATCAAAGACACGTTAATTCCGGTAAGCAAACCAAAAATGCAATCCGAAGGGATGTTTGCCTGACTTGCGGTGTTTGGTGTGATAGACCCTTAGTATAGTAACAGGAGACTGACAACGATGGATAAACAACGAGGGGCGGTCGATTGATCAATACAAACGATCCTATTGTAAACCGGTATCTTGTACGACTGATCGGAGCAGCTGGTGTAGATATCATCAAAAAAATGCCTCCGGGGGAGATTGTTGACGAGGTGGTTGCCGCAGAGGTCGGTATAGATATAAACGGCATCAGAAGGACGCTGTTTAAGTTGTACGAGAATCGGCTGGCAAGCTACCGACGAGAGCGCAATCCGGAGACCGGTTGGCTCACATACCACTGGACTCTCCATCCGGACAATGTTGAGAACCGTCTTGACATCGAATTTGAGAAACTGCTCGACAATATAAAAGAACGCCTAACATTTGAGATAGACAATACATTTTATATATGTAACAACAACTGTGCGAGACTTGTCTTTGAGACTGCAAGCGAGACTGATTTTATCTGCCCGGTCTGCGGCGAGGAGCTAATCCATCAGGACAATGAAAAACTAATGCACGGGTTGATAGAGAGGATATATGAGATGGATTCTGTTTTGAGAAGTTAAGGATGTGATTTTTTAGTAATGCCTGATTATAGCGACGAGACTAAAAAGACGCGGGATCGATACAACCGTCTTGCTCTGTTTTACGATCTCGATGATGTGCTGTGGCTTGGTTCGAAACAGTTTTCTCGCAAGAAACTGATAAGACTGACAAATCTCAGCGATTCCGGCTTGGTGCTCGATCTAACAACCGGCACTGGCAGAAATGCCGGGCTGCTTGCGAAACAGGTGAAAAACGGGATGGTTGTGGGGATCGACATCTCCGGAAACGTGTTGAATATCAACAGTTTCAGAAATAAAAAACATAAGAATCTTCACCGGGTTCAGGGAACTGTTCAAGTGTTGCCTTTTGGTGATGAGACATTCGATGCGGTATTCTGCACATGTGGTATGGACACCATCGACGGACCCGAGATTGCGTTTACCGAGGCAGTCCGTGTCGTTAAAACCGGCGGCACGGTTAGTCTACTTCATTTGAAGAATGACAAAGGTCCGCTTGACGTTTTAAACTTTTTAAGTCGATTTTATACATGGATATGGCGTGCAGAGGGCGTGGATCTGTTTTCGCATGTAAAGCAGCATAATGTGGATGTGCTTGTGTACAAGAATCTCCAGATCGCAGAGGCAATCGTCGTAAGGAAAGTTTAACCTGCTGTGGAGCGGCAATTGCCGCAGTACCGACCGATGCCAGATGGGGTGGGTGATGGATATATATGTAACTATATCGGTGCCTTATGCTTTCGGTTAAGGCACAATCACTTTGATTCTACTCAAGGCACACGCATGCGACAAGAAGTTGCACGATGCCCTCTACCACTTACGTTACTGCTCTCGGATCGCCCCGAACCCGGTTAAACTCTCTGCTCTCTGAATTCCTCAAACGCCCCAAACCCCCTTGATCGTAGAATTCGCCTATCGCTTGTGATAATCAACCCTTCGACACCATCCAGAGATTCGATCAATCCCATGCCCCCCATCTCTCCAAGCACGAACACAGCGGTTGCCAGCGCGTCGGCATCGGTCGCGTTCTCGGCGATGATTGTCGCGCTCAGCAGATCATCCGCGGCATACCCGGTCTTTGGATCTATGATATGTGATGCTCGCGCTTCTTCGCTGAAATACCGCTCATAATTCCCGCTGGTCGCAACAGACATGTTTTCGAGGTTAATAATGGTTATATACTCGGTTTTATCGCCGGGATTTTGTAGAGCAACCTTCCACGGATCGTTTTCTGTCTTAAAACCGATCGTCCGGATGTCGCCACCGGCATTTACGATCGCGTGATGTATATTGTGTGCTCTCAACACCTCTATTGCCTGATCGACGGCATACCCCTTCGCAACGCCGCCAAGCGTTACACCCATCGGTTGGTGGCTGAAATAGATGCCATCATTTTCGATTGATATGTTTTTATAATTCACAAGTTTCAGCGTTTTATTGATCTCGTCGCTGGTTGGTGGAGATCCGGCGCGTATCCGGGTCTTCCACAGGTTTATGACTGGTAAAACCGTGATATCAAATGATCCATTGCTCAGTTCCGAGCACTTGCGGGATCTATCGATTATGCAACATAGTTCCGGAGATGCATTCACGAGAAACCCGTTTTCGTTTAGTTCTGTGACTTCACTGCCATTTGTAGTATGGCTCATCAGATGCTCAATTCCATACACCTCTGTAAAAGCGCAGTTGATGGCGGATTCTGCCTCTTGCACATCCGGATGCATAACCGTGATGACCACATCGGTGTTCATCACGACCCGTGTACGCTCTACATGTTCTATAGAAGGGACTTCTGCACATCCGGATACCAGCAGTGCGATTGAGAGAATTAAAACCGCCCGAATGATTTTTTTATCCATTTTAATTTAGTAGCAGCGTCCACGTGATAAACCAGAGCATCAGGGTCATGAAAGCGATGTAAAACCAGTCCTTCCAATTAAACTGCGCCACATCCAGTCCCAATTGCATGTAAATTGGTTTCTGTATATAAAATGCCAGCAACAGCAGTAAATATGAAAAATTCTCCGGTCTTTCAGTCGTCGGAGCCAGTAAATAAAAACATATTACGCCGGATAGCATACCAAGAGTTGACGCGATCACGGTCTTTATGATACCATCGATGTGTTTCTTACGCCGGTCTGGCTTTTCTATAGCTGCTTCCACCTCTTCTTTTACAGCTTGTTTCGCAATCCGTTTTTTGCTCATCGCAACAACCATGTTGTGATCTGGCATCAATGTTGTGGTTAGCGTACGCCGGTAAAGTATATGTCTTCCTGCAAGTAATGTTGTATGATGCTAAGCAAGGACGAGGGAACTATCGCAGTTAGGCTGGCACGATCTTCAATTGCCGCCCGCCTTTTTGATGAATCACTAAAAACAGGTGACTTACCACCGATATTCAATGAAAATCGAGGTGTATTTGTAACTCTACATAAAAATCAGGACCTCCGCGGTTGCATTGGCTATCCGGAACCGGTAATGACGCTTCTGGATGCAATCACAGACTCTGCGGTGAACGCGGCATTGCATGATCCCAGGTTCCCACCCGTCCAACCAGACGAGATTGCGCACATCGTGATCGAGGTGACTGTTCTAACCCCTCCGGTTAAAATCGATGCAAAACCGCAAGATATGCCAAAACACGTTGAAATTGGAAAACACGGGCTTATTATCAAAAAAGGTCTTTACCAGGGGTTATTGCTGCCGCAAGTGGCGGAAGAATATGGTTTTGATGCAGAGGAGTTTCTCAGCCAGACCTGCATCAAGGCAGGACTAGTTCCTGACGCGTGGCTCACCGGCGCAGAGGTGTTCTCATTTGAGGGGCAGATCTTTAAAGAGACCGCGCCTGACGGGGCGATTGTGAAACAGTCTTGAGTAGTAGGGTGATAGTGATGCCCGGAATGTACGTCATCTCAACTACCGAGGTGGCGAATGTATTGTATAGTAGGAGATAGTAAGTAAGTCTTGACTTTCAAACGTATACTGAAAAATCGATATCCAAAACCATAACCATAGTCTCCAACAAAACCGTAACCCCACTGCCACCGATTTCACTATCCCGCAATAAATTTCCCGAGATTCAGATTGGAGAATAATCTGGCTTGTGTCAAATCCAACTCCTCAACTAACAACTTGATCCGCCCCCCTACCCGCATCATCCTTCGCAAGCGCAATATGTACCCCCGCCACTCTCTCTCTCTCTCTCTCCCTTTCTCT
>CBDUQO010000092.1:0-8494 GCA_965369365.1 uncultured Methanosarcinales archaeon | reverse complement strand
AAGATAAGCATACTTTCGATTTTTTCATCCTTTAACCCTTTATCAAACTTTATCACCCTTCATCCCGGTATGTAATCTGATTTAACCCTTCATCCCGCGGTATTCCTTGATGGTACCGGTGTGTGCACCGTCTGACCGCATGTATCATGGATTAACGTTTCAAACGTAATAATGGTTGGGATGTGGCGGCTGTTAACAGGTTCTCAGGAAAAAGCAGCATTGCAGGGAATGTCTCGATCGATCGGAAAAGTTATATCGTACACCGGAGTATAATTATGTAGAGAGTGGGTTTAATGACCTGGTGTTGGACGATCTGGCTAAGCAGGAGAGCACGCCGTATTAGTCGTACCTGTGCAATCACTCGTCCCCTTCTTATTCTCAGTCTCCTCCTCCTCCCTCCCCTTCTCTGCGGGCACGCCATGGCTGCGGAGTATGGCGCGATCACTGTCACGCCCGCCAATGATGCCCAGTGGAGCACGAACCTCAGCAACAATGAGAACATGATACAAGGAAACCTTATCATAAACGACGGTGCTGTGCTCTCAATCGAAAGTGCGACTCTCAAGACGCGCAGATACGACTCCAGTGGATGGCAGTACCCTGCAATCATTGTACGTAACAACGGCACGCTGAACGTGAATGACTCAACAATCACGCGAGACACTTACTACTATAGCTGGCGATACGAGAGCGGGAGCCGCGGCAATCTCACAAACAGTACAGTTGAGTTCTGCATTCAGAACGATGGTTTTGCGATAGAAACGAATGAGACGGTCTCTCTCTTCAATGTCACGTTCGACCACGGTGACGAGGACCACCCATCAGACTGCTACGCCATCTACCTGAACTCTGCAAGCAACGCAAGCATCAGGGGGTGCGCGATAAGGGCGTCTTCAACCCAGGACTATTCAGACCGCAGATACACCTGCGCAATCCACATCAATAACTCACAACTCTGCAACTTAACAGACAACACAATCGAAGAGAAGAGCAGCTACCGGCATGGAATCCACATCCTGAACTCGGGAAACAACATGCTGATCAATAACGGCATCACGCGAGGGGCGCACTCATCCGCCAGCCACGATGCCATGCACATCGAGGCATCGTTCAACAACACGCTCAGGGATCTCATGATCGCAGGAGGCGCCAACCAGCACGGCATCTATTGCGGTTCGTCCAACAACACAAGCGTAATCAACTGCACAATCGATTGCGCCAGAGATTGCGGCATTCACGTCCGGTCCTCGCAATTCTGCAATCTCTCGGAAAACAACGTAACAGGTAGTGCAACCAACGCAATCTACCTCCTGGATTCGGACAACACCGCCCTGCTCACAAACGAGATAGACCAGAGCATAGACGGTATATGCCTCAACTCCTCAGACTCTGCCATCCTGACCGGTAACAGCGTAAACGGCAGCAGCAGATATGGGGTGAACATCACCGCCTCTGAAAAGAGCGTCCTCCGGTCCAATATCCTCACAAACAGCATAGACTACAACCTCTATGTCACAGGAGAGTATGATCAGGATATTGACACCTCAAACACCGTAAACGGTGGCAGGGTGTACTACAACTACACAGACAGCGGCACGATCACCGACACCAACATCGGGCACGTCACAATCGTTGATTGCAGCGATCTGTGGTTTACTAACTGTGTGGTACACAACGGGGACGGTGTGCGGATCCGAGGCGTCTCATCGAATGTGGGAATCCGTGGTGGCACAATTGAGAACAACACGGTCTATGGCATCAACCTCGAATCGACCAGATATAACAACATCACGTCTGTTAACATCACGGATAGCACAAAAGAGGGTGTTTATCTGTACAATTCGAGCTACAATCTCATAAACAAGAGTGACATTCGGGATAACAGCGAGTACGGAGTCCATTCCGGAGAATCAAGCGGTTACAACCGAATCATCGAAAACAACATCATCAATAACACACGGGGGGGCGTCTGTTTACAGGGGTTGGGATATAACGACATCATAACTAATAACGTATCAGAGAACCGTGGCGATGGTGGCATCTGCATAGGTGGCTATCATAATAGTTTACTAAGCACGCAGAACACTCTTACCAACAACACTATTCTATCAAACAACAACACAGGCATTGGAGCCTATACAAACTATAATACGTTGAGCGACAACGCCATATCCACAGCCAACGGGCAGTATGCGTTGAAGATCTCTCATGCTGTGGGGTCTTATTACAATTACATCTGGCGCAACAACACAGCAAACGGGGAGCAGATAAACTATTACTACAACGAGCGCGACACGATCACCGAACTTGGCAATAATATCATAGAATCAAAGCATCTCACAGCGCAAAATGTGAGTAACGTCGGAAAGATCACGCTTGTAAATTGTTACAACCTGACAGTGCGAGACAATGCCCTCTCGAACAATGCCTACCACGGCAGTGGCATATTCTTGTGGAACTCAGATGAAAACGCTCTTTCCAACAACACCATATCGAATAATCACGACGGCATCAAGTTGTACAACTCATCAAATAACGACATCACCAATCTGCGAACAGTGGGCTCAGGCAACCTCTATTACGGAGCGCACATCCAAGCGGAGTCGGATTACAACAACATCATGGAGAGCAACATCGCAGGCATAACCTACAATGGAATGTGGATAGCCTCATCCGACAACAACATTATCACCGACACCACGATCTCGTCTGCAGAGAGTGACGGGCTGTATGCCAGTGGCGCAAATTACACCAATCTCACAAACGTAACAGTCACCGCACCAACAAAGAAGGGGGTGTGCATATCCACGTCCGATCACGTAACAATTGAAGAGTCTAACATCACCGCAAACACAATCGGCGTGGACTATAGTTCCGGTGCAAATTACACAGACGTGATAGACACACGAATAACAGCAGGCACAGACGGCATCCATATTGCACAGTCGCACAGGGGCAATTTCACGAACAACACGATCATTGCCGCCGAGCGGGGCATCGTCCTTACTGAATCAAGAGATCACAACTTAACCGAAAACAACGTCAGAGACTATACGAGTATTGGTATCCTCCTTCTGGAGTACTCAACGAACACAACGATCATCGGGAATGATTTCACACGCAACGGATCCAAGTTCGATATCAAAATCAACGACTCAAACGATTGCACAATCGCAAACAACGAATCAACGGCGGCGAATTACACATTCTACCTCACAAACGACACCAGACTCGCAACACTCGATACGGTATTTGACAAGGCAGCGGTCGGCTACGAGGACACCTCAAACCTCACAATGATGTGGCGAATCGACGTGCTCTGTTGGGACAACTACCACCTTGAGCCGATGTGGACGAACCTCACGGTAAGCTACCGGGATATTAGCGATTACAACGAGTCGCTGTGCTGGGACGGCGTAACCCCGAATGCAAACGGCAGATTGAGTGGCAATGCCTTTGGCGATTATGGACCCCCCACCGCAGGCAGCAACTGGCTTTCGGTAATCGAGTACAAGGAGAACGTGACCGGGAAGACTATATATCAGCCCATGAACTGCACGGCAGTAAACAGGTGGGATGTGCTTAATGGGATACATGACCGGAGATACAAGAACCTCACGACCACGATCGCTGAACCGGGGGTCACCATTCTCATGGACACTGGTCACACCCCGAACGGCAGGTGCTACTACTGCCACGACGACAAACTCCGGTACGCTGATGGCACATTCAAGTTTCCGAAGACGACGCACTGGACAAAGTATGATGAAAGCATCATGAGTGCCACACCGGAGGATCCGTACACGCCGGGGCGGTGCATTGACTGTCACAACGAGACTGACTCCTCAAGCGTGCCGCACGGGACTGCGAGCGGCAAGGATCTCTTATACCAGCCAAGTCCACAGCTCTGCTACAATGGCAAAGGCGACCAGACATGTCACAATTCAAGCACAGTCAGACCGACACTGAATCAAAAAGAGGAGTTTAGCCAGACGACTCATCACCCGCTCGGGGACGGGAAGCTCGCATGCAAGGCGTGTCATGACAACCACGGGTCAACGTATCGGTATGATCTGGTGAAGTATTACACAAACGGTACCAATTCGGATACAGGTTCATCGGAGTCTGGGTACAACTCAGCATATTATGCGCTCTGCCTTGTATGCCATCTCGAGGAGAAGCTTGTAGCGAAGATGGTAACTGAAGATGATACGTATCTTCAGGATTACACCAATCAAACAAACTTTCGGGATGAGTATTACGGATGGTCTGCAGGATTTAACAGTTCCAATAGCCCCATAAACCTCCACTCTCCGCAAGGGACCGGGTTCAGTCATTCTGCTGGTAACTGCTATTTATGCCACAATCCGCACGGCAGCAATAACCCTGCAACAACACGATATACGGCTCCGGGTGGTGGCATTTTCAACTACACCTACATAACCAACCTCACGCCGCCGAGCGAGACGTATCCTGAGGGCGAGACGAACTGGGAGGTGTTGGGTCTGGCGAACTGGCTAAATCCGACATTGAATCAGGGTGGTGGACTTTATCTGGCAGAGCGCGGTTGCGGTTGCCACAGTTCGGGATGGGCATCTCTTCAGGCTACCTATTTCACTTACCGCACATACGTCAACTACACTCCCGCGGGCGGCGCTGGCTGCGTCGAGTGTCATGACAACGATGCTTCCGCATACAACGAACCCCCGATTCGTCCGATCGTGAACTTAACCGCAATGAAACTTGCGATGCACACCGATCTGAGTGGTGCGTTTCGCACTGGCAGCACTCTTCAGGGAACAAGCAGGACGTTTACGGAATGGCTCCAATATCGCGAGTACACCGCTGAACAGATCGCAAACATCTCGACAGACAACGCGATCTGCTGGGCATGTCACAGCACCAACGGAACGCCGCCAGCTCCTAATTTCCATCCTGACCGGGCGCTGAACCCGTACAAGTGCCCGAAGTGTCACGGACCTGAAGATAGTCAGCCGCCACACACAAAGGGACTGGTTGCTGCAATCGACAACCACGGTCCGACCACCAAAGGAGCCGGGTCAGTCTACATCCAGACCACTGTCGGCACAAACGGCTCATGCGAGGACTGCCACGCTCCAAGCGTTCTTCCGAGTTCGTACATAGGTGAGCTCAAGGTGTGGAAGTATGGTACAAGTGCCAGTCCGACCATTGATTTTGTCGATTACACCGGCACCACGACGATGGGTAATGTCTCGCACTACGGGCTGAACCGATCGCAGGGACTCGCACTCGGAATCACAAACCCGCTCTTCGGCACCGGAGACTGCCTCTACTGCCACTGCAACTCGGCAAACGGGCTGGTTTGGGGTAATGCGCCGGATGTGAGCGGGAACATGTACGGCGCAGACACAAGCAACATCTCAGAGTGCTACACATACTGCCACGTGCTCCCCGACCATATCGGGAGCGTAAACGAGATGAATATCCCGCATTTCCACAACAGATCGCTCTACGCAGGTGGAGGTCCCGACTGCGTGGTCTGCCACGACGACATGGGTGGTAGCAACCCGTACGGTGTCCAGTCGCGGGTCAATGTGACCTCAATTGCACACGGCATTCACGCAAACGTGACCAACAACACAATCGGAATCGTGGCTAACATCGATCCGCGATCAAAGGCGTGCTGGGGCTGCCACCAGAGCGACGGCATGGAGCCGCAGGGGATGGGCGATCGGAACGGAATCGTGGATCCGAACAAGAAGCCATGGACCTGCGAGGACTGCCACGCCAGAAGCAGCGAATGGAACGCTTCGACCAATTATGGTGAGACCTGGATCTCATCGGGCTATCCGCCAAACAGCCTGCCCCCGCGGATATACACGCACCAGCCGAACTCAACGACACTCAAGACCAATGTGGAGAGTGCAGGAAGGTGCGCTGACTGCCACATCAGGAGCATCGACACAGATCATAACGATACCGCTGAGAAAGTCCTCGGAAACACGATATTCTCAAATACCTCGCACTACGGGGAAGTGGCAGGGCTGGTCACCCCGACTACGAACTGTAGCGTCTGCCACTGCGATTCCGCGGGCGGCGCAAGGTGGGGCGGCGCTCCGCAGGTCACGCACGGAAACACAACGAACTGCACGAACGCAGTGGACGGCTGTTACGTCTGCCATTCGACCGATAATCAGGTTTCAGCGGATTTCCATGCAAGCAACCTGTTGTCCGGCGAGGGTGGATCCGATTGTCTCAGGTGCCATGGCAAAACCGGCTTTGCGAGTGGAAAAAGGATCGATGAGGATGTCTTTGCGACGTCGATTCACGGAAGGGTGAACGGTGCTGTGTCTGATCTGAACCGGTCCTGCTGGGCATGTCACTTCGATAACGGCACGAATGCAAGCGAGCACTCCATGCGAAAGGCGCAGCCGTACCGCTGCTATGACTGCCACAACAAAGTCGGAGGTCCATTTGCCAATGTAACAGACGCCCCGAATGCTCATAACCACTTCAAGAGCGGAACCAGCATTGAGGCGTACCGGGACGAAGCAACGGACTCAGAGTCATGCATGAAATGCCACAACAAGAGCGAGATGTTCTATACGTTTGATGAGAACGATGCATATTGCACGAACTTCTCGATCACGTCACATTACGGAAATAACCGGACAGATATTGTTACACTCTACAATCTCACTGATTCGACCAACTACTGCCAGTACTGCCACAGAAATAGTTCAACCCCGTTCATAGACCGAATCTCCCTCAAAAGTATCAACCATCACGGCAGCTCGAGCTGTGACGAATGCCATGGGACAGGTAGGTTGCACAATGGCACATTGACACGGGTGAGTACTCCTGGAAACTGCACCGACTGCCATGCATTGTACGGAGATGCGCAGCCGGGCATGAAGTATAAAATTAATGTAACAGCAATGAATCTGGGAGTTCATGCGGACGTGAACGAGAACCTGACTGCAATCGCAGCGGCTGCCCCCATAAACGACGCAAACAACGCGAAGTGCTGGGGTTGCCATGTGCCGAAGGGGGAATGTCCGGAAGATGGGCACAAAGGCACCTTCAACAACGACGCGTATCTCTGCTATGACTGCCACAACGGAACCGCAGCGTATCAGAATGTTAACAGCGCAACTGCAGTCTACAACCACTTCAAATCGGGAGTAAACATCACAGCACGCACAGTCGCAGAAACAGACTCGTACTCATGCGGGTATGGCTGCCACAACCTCTCTACGATGAAAGTCCCTGGCTTCGAAGGAATCTCCGGACAAGCCGATTATCGTGAGAATATGTCGCAGGCATCACACTACCCGCGGAACCGAAGCGACATAATCATGGAAGACGACCTCTCTGACTGCGCATTCTGCCACCTCGATTCCACAAACGAGTTCCTCGAGATATTTGAGAACCCGAGTAAGGCAAACATCGCACACGCGACAGAGACGCAATCCTGCATCACCCTCGGATGCCACAACAAAGGCAGGATTCACGACCTGAACCTCTCAGGTGGCGACGCGGGACCGGATTGCCTGAGATGCCACGGCAGAACAGGATTTGCAAGCAGCAGAAGGATCGACGAGACCGCATTCGAGATTGCGATTCATGGAAGAGTGAACGACGCATCAACTGACCTCAACCGTTCATGCTGGGCATGTCACTTCGAGGACGGCTTGAATGCGGACAGCCACACCACAAGAAAAGCGCAGCCATACCTCTGCTACGACTGTCACAACAAAGGAAATCCACCGTTTACCAACGTGAGCAACGCACCGAACGCATTCAACCATTACAAGAGCGGAACAAGCATCGAGGCATACTGGACACAAGCAACAGACTCAGAGTCCTGCATGGGCTGCCACGACCAGGATGAGATGAAATACGCATTCGATGAGAACGATGCCTATTCTACAAACTTTTCGATCACATCGCACTACGGAGACAACAGAACAGAGCTTGTCAGCAAATACAATCCATCCAACTCAACCGATTACTGCGCATACTGCCACATCAACGCATCAAGTCCGTTCTTTGAATATCCGAACAATCGAGACATCCAGCACGCCGGAACTCAGGGCTGCAACCTCTGCCACGGCGACGGCAGGCTCCACAACGAGACGCTGACGCGGGTTAAAACCACTGGAAACTGCACGGACTGCCACGCACTATATGGAGATAACACGTCACAGACCAGATACCACATCAACGTCTCCGCGATGAACCTCGGGGTTCATGCAGGAGTTAACAGCAACATGGCTACTATCGCCACAACGGAAGTTGCTGACGCCAACAACGCGAAGTGCTGGGGCTGCCACGTGCAGGATGGGGCGTATCCGGCAGACGGGCACGGAGGCATCTTCAACAACGCGGCATACCTCTGCTACGACTGCCACAACGGAACAGCCGCGTACGCAAACGTCAGCAGTGCAACAGCGGTCTACAATCACTTCAAATCGGGAGTAAACATCACTGCACGAACCGTCGCCGGGAC
>CBDUQO010000091.1:0-8573 GCA_965369365.1 uncultured Methanosarcinales archaeon | reverse complement strand
ATAACCATTGCAGAATCAAGCACTGTTCAATTTTCCAGTGATGGCGTGAAGTACTATTTTCAGAATCTCCTCAACCACCGACGCGCTGCAATCTGGGATAGCTACGAAATGTGCTCATTTCTGCTAAATCTCTTATTTCACGGTTTTTGGCTGGATGCAACAGAAATGAAAATATTGGGCTATGAAATGGAAAATTTGGCTATCACTATATTTCTGAACAGTGCCCGGAAAAGGGTTTGTGGGGTGGGTTGGCACCAGAGGGCTTTGGGATAAAAATGCCGGCTGATAGTGGTTGGTTTTCACGATAAATCTTCCAAAATGCAGCAGCATGTCGAATCAAAAAAAATAATATTGTCTCGAAGCCATACCAGATGATATTGTTAAGTAAAGAATTCAGATATAGTTACAGTATCTGAAATGCGTGCCTTCAATAAACGCCGGAGTTGGATAAAACGAAACAGCGAATCTGTATCGATACATCTGTCATTGGCGGATGCGAGGACTATGAATTCTCCAAGTGGTCCATTCAACTATTCGAGGAGTTTCGGCAAGGCTTAAAAACTGCTGTTATATCTAAGCCTTACTCGACGAGAACTTGAAAGAGCTTCGGAAAGTGTGAAAAAAAATTTGCTATCTCTTCCGGAAACTAATGTGGAGAATGTCTCGCTCACAGAAGAAGCAGAGAGCCTTGCGCAGAATTATATCGATGATAGAGTTGTCGGGTGCCAGACATATAGCAGATGCTCAGCACATAGCAATTGCATCAGTGGAGCGAGTCGACGTACTGGTTAGCTGGAACTTCCAGCACATTGTGAATCTCGATCGTATCCATGCCTTTAATTCGGTCAATTTAAAGTTAGGCTATCTTATGTTGGAAATTAGAAGCCCAAGGGAGGTTATTCATGAAAAAGAACTTTGATGCTGTGGAATTTCAGCGAAAAATTCGTAAAGAGTTGAGTGAAGAGTATTTATCTGATCGCGAAGGATTTCTCTGTGAACTCAAAGAAAAATATGGCGATTTACAAAAACAGAAGATCGGTACGCACGTCGGATAACGGGGGGTATATGGCTTCGTGTCTTCTGTCGCTGCAAACATGCAAAACGATAACCGAACTCTATGATAGCATTGACGAACACACGCCATCCCCTCCGTATCCTCCCGCGGATGCCCCGCTCTTCAAAGCGGGGTGGCGAGGTCGGGGTGGTCGGGGCTTCAATGGGTGTCGTGAGATATTGGTGCCAGGTTGGTTGTGTGGTCTGAAGGGCTGTGTGAAACGGAATCGATCTTGCTTGCACGAGAATTGAATGCCAATCTGCTCTTGATAAACAAGAGAGATGGGCGACGGGCTGCGATGTGAACAGATTCCTTTGCAATCAAGAACAGTCGGATAGTAACCCCCATATACCCAGCAATTCTCATTTTGAAAATTCTCTCGGGCATCAACGACCCGAAACAGCAAAAAAGATACAATTGCAATAGTGTTTCTTAAAAAACGTGTTACTTTTGTAAGTTATATCACATTAATTATTTGTATAATATACCGATAGTATGCGCCAAACAAAATGTTATTCCATAATTAGAATTGCTGCTTTCAAAGAGACTTTTGAGTAGCCCCAGTTCACCGATCTTTGAAAGAGCGATCAGCGTAGAGGAATCAACAAGAATTCGCATTGCCAAACCAGCCTTCAGCCTCTTTCACATCCCGTTCGACCTCTTTTACGCTCTGTCTGAAAAAAGAGATCCCTCTTTCTGCAAGGTATCTTGCCATCTGTTGTATCGAAACCCCTGTAAATTCTGCTGCCCTGCACAGAGAAAACTCCTCGTTAACATACTTTTCGGATGCGATTTTCATGCGCAGGTTCTTCACACCTTCCCACATAACCATCCCCATAACATCTGATCGGGGGGAGTGAAGAATTTCCGAAAGTTCTGTTATCTGTTTTTTGCCTATAATCATCTGTGCACTTTCCATAATAGTAGATCCTGGTGGAATATAATCAATCTTACTGATGTGTCTGCTGCACTGATAGGAGTGCGGGTCATCACCTCGCAGCATCGGTACAGGCGTAGCACTCCATCCGTGAGCCTGCCCCGCTTTTCCATTCGCTGTACGGATGCATAACATGTATACACGAGTGCTTTTGTGGCACCCGGACTGTGTAGCACGTCTGTATATTTGTGGCTCTTCTGCACCGCCCCATTTGGAATGGATGCTTATGCCACCCCTACAAAACAGAGAAGAGCCGAGAATGGTGCAGATACAGCACATCGACCGGGGAAAGGTTCATTCCAGTGCCGCGAGCTCGATGGTTGATTTGATTACCAATCGCCTGCGTCATGGGGATATCGTAGAGGATATCCGGAAAGGCTAAATGCGTATGGCTGTGATATCACGTCCGCAGGATCGGACAAAGAAAACCTCCGATCAGATATCATCCTCAACCACAAACTCGCAGTACGAGTCGCCTGCGCACATCTTCCGTCTCCGGATGAGTTTTGATCTGCGATCGATTGCATGTACCATGCCGCTTGCATGGCATTTGCAGATACTGTCAGGCGGGTAAATGCCTGCAAGCACATCCGCGTACGGGCAATCCATGACTCTCAGCACGGGTTTTTTATTCACGTTACGTAATTCGGCATGTATGCCAGAAAGCAGACACATCAGCTCAAGCGTGGTCAGGCAGGTCTTAGCGACCCCGCCCTTTCCCCCACTGCCCACGTCACCCCAACCATCCTTGCCATATTCACCAGCTCCACCATCCCCACTACTCCCACCACCATCGCGCAGCGCCTGCCCGTCCAGCAGCCCGACTGCATAGCAGGCATCGTCGATAATCCGGCCCCCATCGTCTGATCCGACTATCCTTTCGAGCACACGCCAGAGCACCTTGTCCTGGATGCCACTCTTCTGCCACCTCTTTCTGGACGTGATCCCGATTAGCTTCCAGTTTCGGGCGAATGCCGTGTATCGGTCGGATTTGCGATGGCTATCCATGGTATCTACGATTTGATCACCGAGTAGAGTATGATCAGAATACCCGGTATCTCAATCAGCAATGCGAGTATGCGGGCAGTTGATTCGGGTATATAATCAGATAGCAGCAATCCAACAAGCATATCGAAATTGCTTCCAAATATTAGTACAAACATCCCAATGGCAAGTATCAGCAAGTTCTTCTGGTGTGTATGGGTGTAAGCCTCGTATATGAACAATATAAACGCCCCCCCAAGCAGATATACGATTGCGGTCAGCACCGCCTCAATTGTGGTGATCATATTTGCCTCCCTATTCCCTATCTCCTTGTAATTGCACCGGACGTCTCCTTATGCCTCTTTGTGGTCAGGATGGTGCTTGAACCCAGGACTCCGTCAAACCCGTTGACCGCTTTTAGCACCCGTTCCTTCAGCGAACTAATGTCCCGGGTGCGCACCTTGATGAACAGATCGTAAGGTTCGAGCAGTTCATATATTTCGAGAACCTCCTCGATCTTTCGCAACTGATTGATGATTGCGATCCGCCTGACGGATTCGATATTAATTCCGATGTATGCCGTGACATTCTGCTCGACCATGCCCGGATCAAGGATTACGGTGAACCGTTCGATGATTCCGGACTCTTTCAGCCGCTTAATCCGGTTATGCACCGTCGAAGGCGCCACCCCCGCAGCCTTTGCAATCTCTGTGGTGCTTGCGCGGCTGTTCTCGCAGAGATGCCAGAGAATTGATAGATCGAGATCGTCCATCAATTGTTATTCGTTTATTATACATGATAAGAATTTCGGGTGCCGGTATGCTTGGGTCGGCATAAACTGCGTTTTTTATGCAGGATCCGGTAGCCTGTTTGGAGGAGCCCGGGCATCTCTTGCATCTGGCAGTGACTGCCCCCCGCTTTGGAAATCCGTATAAAGGTTGATCAAGAGTATTATTAATTATGCACGGACACGCGTACGCAAATGGCGCAGGCACGATCGTGAATGCAATTGCGATATGGAAGGGTGCTGCATTCTGCATCGATCTGAAGACGACCGCCGATGTTAAGTTACAGGAATGCGCAGGGAGCGGGAGCAGGATTACCGGCAGAATAGAGAATGCTGCTACCGGCGGTACCGGCGGTACCGGCGATGGCGCTACTTATGACACCACTTTGATCGAACAATGTGTATCCATGGTGCTGGATCGTTTTGGATACGCCTGTGATGGCGCGGTCACAACCCGAAGTGAGATACCGATCGCGCGTGGGCTAAAAAGCAGTTCTGCGGCGGCAAACGCGGTAATACTCGCGACACTGGACGCTATCGGGGAAACTCTGCCACCGACAGAAGCCGTCCGGATGGGTGTCCGCGCTGCGCTCGATGTCGGGGTCAGCATCACCGGCGCGTTCGATGATGCATGTGCTTCGATGCTCGGCGGGGTCGTAATCACAGACAATCGCAATCAGGAACTGGTGTCACACATCAAGTATGATTCCGATGTGCTGATTTACCTGCCCGATGAGGTGGCGTTCACCGCTGATACCAACGTCGCCAGGTCAAAGGCTGTTGCGCCGCTTGTGGAGGTGGCATATCAGCTTGCGCTTGCTCACGACCTTGAGAATGCGATGACCTTAAACGGGTTGTTGTACTGTGCCGCACTTGGATTTGACCCGGAGATTGCGATGTGTGCGCTTGAACTCGGGATTGCTGGAGTAAGCCTGTCGGGGACCGGATCTGCTTATACAGCGCTTGTCAGGCGCGATCAGATAAAAGAACTGCGTGAAGCGTGGTATGCGCTCGGTGGCGATGTAATACAGACAAGAATCGTTAACAAGAATAGAGTTGAGCAAAAATGACTGATGATTGTAAGGGGGTTTGTGCGAGCGGGTGTGGGGAGTGGGGAGTGGGGGTTAGTGTGGTAAAAAGAGTTTGTAACCCGCTCGCACTTGTATCACTACTATGCGGTAGTATATAAGCGTTTTGGTGGGGTCGCCATAAAAACGCAGTTATGCTATATGTGCAAGTGCAACCCCCTCATCGAATGTGTAGTGCCACGTCACCAACCTTGCCACATAAGACTTATGTGAGTATACGGTTCATGGTATCCCATGGTCAAAATGCTGCGGAAACGCAGAAACTGCATTATAACGCTTGTATGTGTATCGTTGCTGCTGCTCGGAGGGTGCGCATCGGCTCAGCTGGTTGTGGATGCGGGCAATGATCAGCATGTCTCATCAGGCACCACGGTCACGCTTGATGGCTTAGACTCGACTGGCGAGGGCAATCTGACATATCGGTGGACTGAAGGGGGCGCCGTGCTACCGGGGGGGACCGAGGCATCGTTCAGTTATGCCTTTTCATCCGGCACGCACACAATCACACTGACTGTGACTGACGATACCAGTACCGACACGGATACCGTGGTTGTGCGTGTGAACCTGCCCCTGGTTGCAAGTGCGGGCAGCGATCAGGTCGTATCGCAGGGCACACGTGTCACACTCAGTGCAGCAGGATCATCAGGCAGCAGTATATCATACATCTGGAAGGAGAGCGGGGAAAATATTAGCACCAGGAAATCGTTTAGCAGAACATACAGTGCCGGGAGACATGAGATCGCGCTGATCGTGACCGATGATCTCGGTGATCGGGATGAGGATACTGTTTTTGTGGTGGTCAATCGTGCGCCTGTTGCCGATGCAGGACCTGACCGGACAGCCACCGATGGGACATTGGTTCATTTCGATGGATCAAATTCCAGTGACCCTGATGGCGATTCTATCTCGTATAAGTGGAAGGAAGATGGTGGTGCAGTCCTGAACGCGGCACCATCCTTTGATATGCTACTCTCATGCGGCACACACCGTATCATGCTGGAGGTGACTGACGTGTATGGCGCGGTTTCAGCACCTGATTATGTAGTGATTGATGTCCTTCCGGTAAATCAGGAGCCGCCTGTAGCCGAGGCAGGCGCGGATCAGACCGTGCTCGTCGGGACCAATGTGACGCTGGACGCATCAGGCTCGTATGACTCCGACGGCACAATCACGAAGTATGAATGGCGCGAGGCTGACGCCAACGCCACATTATGCGATGTAGTGTCATTCGAGCGCCAGTTCCTGCGAGGCGTACATCATATCATGCTTACAGTGACTGACAGCAGCGGCGCATCAGCAACAGATGAGATCGCCATCATGGTTCGGACGAGCATGGACCTACCAGTGGCAGACGCCGGAATGGACAAGCGCGTGACAATTGTGGGTAGTGAGGTGTTACTTGACGCGCTTGGCTCAAGCGGCGAAAACCTGACCTACCATTGGATTGAGAATGGCACGCTCCTATCAGAGGAGCCCGTTTTTGGTCATCTCTTTGAGCTGGGCACACGCACGGTCACACTGGTCGTGACCGACTACTATGGGTCCACAGACTCTGCCGAGATTGTCGTCACCACCGTTACGCGAGGTGCTGCCGGAGATGCACGCGCTGTGACGGATACTCCAACCGGTGGAAAGCTTCTTCAGTACGTAGCAGCGCTTGTTCTGGTATTGGGGATCGCTGGCAGCACCATTGTATTCATGCGCAAAAAATCGTCGCAGCAGAAACCAACTTATGGATCGATAGGTGGGCAAAAGTCCGGTAAAGACTCTGAAAAACAAAAGTCCTTAAAAAAAGAACAAAAAAAACAATCTACGAAACACTCTAAAAAAGATTCCGGAAAACAATCCGATAAACATCCCCCGCCAAGATCAAAATCAAAGACCGCGGTTGGCGATATGAAAATCGCTGATAAACCTGGTATCAAAGCTGCTATTCATGAATCGGGTATTGACCTGCGCGTAAAAGTGCTCGACGAAACAACAAAAAAACCGATCCCGGGTGCAATCATCCACCTTGGACCAAAGACGCTCAAGACGGGTAATAACGGGATTGCGACATTTGCCGTGAGCAGCGGCGAGCAGACGATCGATATTCATGGCATCCCAAATCTATACGATGGTGCGACCGCTTCGGTTCGGGTTTCTGCGGGTAGCAAGACCGTGACACTGACTGTATCATCGATGGTCCACCCTGATAATGAGCAGGATATACGACTACGCTCGATCAGACAGGCATTTGAGAATCGCTACCGCGAGGTCTCGAGTTATGACCGTTGCATCCCGGGATTCTACCGGAGCATGGTTCAGCGGCAGATCGAACATGTGCGCGGGATGACTGCAGATCAGTTCGTACGTGGCAAACATGCGCCGAAAGATGTGACCAATCAGCTAATATCAATCATCGAGGTGGTTTCTGTCAGGATATCTGAGATGATGATCTCCAAGCGAAATATCGATCTGTATGCCACCGGCACATCGGGTGCAGGGGGTACATCGGTCTGTGCCGCAAGCAAGATCAGCCAGGATTTACTTGTGAGTCTGCTATCGGACATGCCAGGATTCATATCATCCGGATACCCCCAGGTGCAGCAAATATTAGCTGAAATCGACAATGAAATCACATCGAAGTCGAGGAATATGAGTGTACTTCCGGTTACCGGGATATGGGCTATTGCAAAAGATCTGATCTCAGATCAATCCGGAGATGATCTCGCTAAGGCGTTGCGAGTGCTGATTGCAGAGGTTCTGCTGAACCATGCGAGAGAGATGTACGAAAACCCCGAAATTGTGAAACGTATGGAGGCAGGAATATTATGAGCGGTTTTAGATATGTTAGATCTACGTCGGTTGTTTCCACTGATACCACACCGGCTGAACCGGCATTACGTACTTTGCGTGCCTTGCTCGCATCGATTGCACTACTTACACTGTTTGTCCTGCCATGTGCGGGCGACGCCAACAGCACCGACGAAAACATAGTGATAGTGTCAGCAGATGCCGAACGAGTGCTGCTCGATTACTCGATTGATACGCTTGATGTGGTCTCGATGGCTGCGGAAAATTATTATGTCGTCGCATATAAAAATGTCGTCTGCGGGAGAGGAATCGTGGTCTTCGCATCCGACGGCACTGTGGTCGATGACGCACCAACCGTTGAGAGCGTCGTTGAGGCGGTTGCATGGCGGCAAGCTGCAAATCAGTTGACCATTGTGGATATTGATGCCGTCAAGGCACTCGTTGGCTCGCCGCAGGCGATCGAGACAAACCGCGTCAACCTGATCACATCATGCGACTCGCTTGCCGTGCTTGGAAATGACCTCAATCAGTCAGATACTACTGATTATGGGGTGACTTCTGCTTTTGCGGAGCGGGTTATGAGTGTGGATCAAAATATGGAAGATATATTGAACGGAACCGAATATTTCCTGAAAGATCTGGCAGAACAGGAGAACATAGTTGCCGGTGTTGTAAAAAATGCAAACAGCACCAGAGAATCACTGCAGAAGGACTGGGACGGGAGACAACACGCCCAGACCAGGGTTATGCTGACGATTGTCCTGATTGCAGTCATAATCGTAGCTGTAGCAGCGTTATTACTTACAAAATCAAATAAAAAAGACTTTTCCTTAACAATACGTGCGCATACACTGATGGGTAAGAAAACAGAGAATCTCATTGATCAGTCGCACCGTCAGGAGGCGGAGGTGCGCGCACGGTCTGCCC
>CBDUQO010000090.1:0-8680 GCA_965369365.1 uncultured Methanosarcinales archaeon | reverse complement strand
CCACAGGCACAATTCATCTTGCGAGATGCTTGTAACTCGAATTACCATAGAGCCATAATTATGGGCGGGTGCGGGCAAGCATAAACACAGTATTCCGTGCGGATCAGTTCAGTTCCAGCTTGTCCCACCAGTCCCACTCCCCAACGCCAAAGAACTCTGATGCCTCGTAAATGTCCTCAAACAGGTGGTCACAGACAAAGTATTTGGGGTCATACGTAATCATCTCCGCGCCAAGGCTCCCTTCCATTGCGCTGATCGTTGGCTCGATTGCCAGGTTATTCCCACCGCGCAGCGGAACGATGACCCATGCATGACCATATTCGCCTTCCCAGTTGTCTTTTGTGGCAATCTGTGCGGTGATGTTATGGCATTCAAGCTTCCATTCGATGTATGCCGCCATCTCTGAGCAGTCAAAACCGGAACATACGTACGACGTGAAAAAACCCTTGCCAAGCAGCCGTTTCACCTCGTCAGGCGTGTTCTGAAAGTTTGTTTTGTCCAGATAATAAGGATCAGGAATATCGGAAAGATTGACTTTCCAGGAAATGGTCGTATCTGCAGTATCCACAATACCGGGCGAATTGATCAGATTATAAGGATCCGGAACCGGGGGTACGAAATTATCCGACTCTCTGTTATGTGCATCGATGTTGTCATTGAAACGATCGATATTGTCGTGGAACGCTTCCATAAATTCGCCCGCCATCAGGACATGGTGCTGTGAATGCACATCATCCCCATCAACAGTATACCCACATGCCAGATTCAAATCAAACGTGGATTGATTGACGTTTCGTTGAAACGCCTGCAAAATGTCCAGTTGAGCTTCGTAATACGCCCGGTCGGATCCGGAGAGCGACGCATTCATGACAAGCCCTGCATGCACCCCAACCAATGACGCATACTCATCATTCTGTATCGCAGTCTGTATGCACCATACCCGACAGGCTGCGTAATCGCGATCGTTAAAAGCGTTGATGGCACCGTTCTGAGACTTGATTATGACGCCCAGATGATCAAGTGCCGCAGTCTGGCTTTCCGCCAGTTTTAACAGACGCGAACCGTCCGAAGCCGGAGTTTCACTCGACTGGATGCAGCCAGCGCAGAGAAGTGCGCATAGTAATATCAGCAGCGCTCCTGAATGTGTGTGTTTGGTCATGGTTTTTTTGCCCGACGGATACAGGACCCGGTGCATATAGAATCTGCTATGTTATTTTCGCGGTTGCTCTAAATATCTTTGCAAGTTTGCAGCCGATCCGGGCGCCCGGAAATAAGTCCGCGGTTGGTTGAGCACGCCCCTATACTGATAATATTAATAACACCTGCTGTCAAAGGTGACCTGATGAAGAAATATTCAAACTCTGCTGTATTCGCGATGGCTCTTGCTGCTTTTATGGTGCTTATAATGGTAATATCGCCACTGGCATCTTTCTTTTGGGGGAGTGATGACGCTGAGGATCCCGCCGGACAGACCGATCTACCCACAACGATGCCGACGCCGGACAATCGCCGCTCACTGGGCGAGGTTGGAAAACTCATCAACCACCCATTCGATTCGATCGCGGACGGGCTTGACATGAGTCCACCTGGCGTGGTCATTGCAAACTATGTCTGTACCGACGGTCTGGAAGGGACCCCAATGGAGTCCTTGATATATACCACCCAACAGTACGATCTTTATGGCACAGACATTTCTAAAGCGTATCGTGCCGCGTTCTGGGATGGCACGCAGCTTGAAATGGATAAATTAAGCCCGAGAAAGTTTATGTTTGGGTTCATTCCCGCTCCGACCCCGTACCAGGGTTACCCGGTGTTAGTCCGGAACAAGGATCTGTGCAGCATCATGGGTGATCCATGCATCCTTGGTCCCAGGAACAAGGTTGAGGCGGCGGTCGATGTGATCGAGGATGAGAATGCATCAAACTCTTATCCACCATTCAGCGCACTGCTTGAGCAGGTGGACCTTGATGCGCCGTACCAGATTGTGTCACAGAATCCGAATTCACAGGTTGCATACCATTATTATGATGCGGTCTGCGTGGCAGGCGACAGGTGCGAGCGCACTATCACGTGCATCGGGATCACGGAGAATACGACTTCCTGCTTAAACGAGCTTGCAGCAAACACAACCGACAGCATCGAGTGCGATATAACCTTTGATCAGGGCGATCTGAATTTCACGATTGCACGGATCAGCGGGGACTTTGATGCGGTGATGGATGTGGAATGCCTGAATCCATAACGCACATACGCCGGCGTCAGGTTGCAGTGCTCACCGAACACGGGGGGCGGGGTTTGTCACATTGATGGCGCGACAGTCCCCGGGGGTTACAAAGTATATCCTCCGATGGCACTCCAATCTCTGATCCGTGCGATTCGTTTAAACAGGGCATTCATCTCAGGACTTGCCAAAAATGACCTGCTAAATTCGGGTCATTTGTCAATTTGTGATACATCGGCATAAGATATCACAAATTCATGATGTTATAACGGGTTGTTTCACGAGCAGGTCTCCAAGAGATAGTATGCCGGATCAGAGTATATGGATTGCCCCAATAAATACCCCAATAAATATCTCTATTGTATATATACCATATACAACCATACGCACCGCCATTCCCTTCAATCAAAAGTCAAACAGCGACGTTTGCGACTTTTCCCGGGGTTTCGTGTCCTGTTTCTCATCGGGTTTTTTCGGTTCCACCGGTTTCACTGGCTCCCCCGGCTTCCCTTGAGTCACCTTCGCGCGAGATTCAAATCCACCGAAGATAGCCACCTCTTCCGGAGCCACCGCTTCAACCAAATCCTGCGCGTCCTGGTGAATAGTTTTCACCTTCTTTGTATCCCGCTTGCTGCCGATTACGTATGCAATCTCAGTTGTATCAAGATTAGTCCATGATGCAATGCGCACCGCATAATCGCGATCTGCAGATAGCATCTTGACAACCGGGAGAAGGTTTAAACGCGCATAGCTCTGGGAAGTCTGGCACTGCACACCAATCTTTTCTGATATCCTGTCCCGCACCTGCCGGCTTGTCCGGGTGCTCCTGAGCATACGCCACTTCGATGGTGGCACGAACTGTGCGCCATGGTACTCGCGGGATTTTGAGACTGTGATGCCTGACGTCATCATAGCGCCCGCATACCGCCACATCCGGTAGTTCTGGCGCAGATGAACTCTGCCAAGAAAGATATCAGCCCTTGAGAGTGCATGCATCGCGCCAACGATGTCATCACCGCGATACTGCGCAGGCAGATTCTCGTCAATCCACTGGATAATGTCATCAGGGGTCTCATCTATGCCATAAGTTGCGTTCAGCGCTTCTTTAATATCTTTTCCTTTGAAGACCTTTCTCAACGCATCAAATATCGTATCCCTTGAATCTCGTGACGATACAACCACGTCATCGCGGTGCAGTTCGCGCTTTCCCTGCGCCACCGCCTGCAGATCGTTTATTGCACTCCTGACATCGCCGTGCGCAGTCTCTGCAATTTTCAGAAGAGCCTCCGGATCGCAGGTAATCTCCTCGTTGTTGCATATCTTTCGTAGTAGCTGCGCTATCGACCTGCCTTGCAGGGAACGAAACGGTATCTCCACGCACAGATTCTTGATACTCGGGGAAACCCCGTACAGGTCGTTTGCTGTTAGAAGAATCGGCTGCGATGTCTCTCTGATGATTTTGACAAGCGCCTGTGCCCCGCCCCGATCGGAGTTGCCGTGTATGTTGTCAGCCTCATCAAGTATGATCAGCCGGATGCCACCCCCAAACGACGCAGTCCCGGACGCAATCCCTGCAACCCGCTTGATCGCTGTCGCAGTCCGCTGGTCGCTTGCATTGAGTTCGACGACCTCCCAGCCCAAATCACGCGCAAGTGCATGGGCAGCGGTCGTTTTGCCGATGCCCGGTTTTCCGTGCAGGATCGCTGCCTTCCGGTCGGGCACACCGTGCTGCCACTCTTTAGCCCACGTGCTAAGGTCGCTTACTGGCTTATTGTTACCCACGATCTCTGAAAGCGACGCAGGTCTGTATTTCTCAGCCCATTCCATGTTTGTTTCTGATATGTTCATCGATAACCCTCACAAGCGTTTTTTGGTGACCAACGCATTGGGATAACGGTTGCGGAGTATATGATGAGGTCCCGCAAATATTTAATCCATTCAAGTTTTTCCCTCATCATTCTGAAACCATACTTTCGGGAGTTTTTATAGAATATCCCACTGATTAACATCTCTTCCCTCCGATTCTCTATCCGGTTATCATCCGTCATCTATTTCGAACCCCCCGTCGTTCCGCCCCCAAATGAATTCGGGGGCATCCGATGGGCTTGAGGTCGGGCGATTGAGTGAGCGCGGATGGATGTGGGGCGGAGACGGTTTTGGCACTTTTTACTTCTCCATGATGTCAGGTAATCCTATTCTACTTAGAAAGTACGAAAAACGCTGAGATAAACTTTCTCTAAATAACTCTCGGATCGTTACCAAGTAATGCTCACCCACCATCATATAAATGGCGTTTCTTGGCATTGTATAGTAATGCTTAAAGTCGATTACTAATTTTGGGACTTGCATCTTCGAATCCGATCCAAGAAAATGAAAACGTTCGTTTTTCTGGTCTTTTATTTTTTTAAACCGTTCACTATTCCATTTCTCCATCACAAGATTTATATGTTTCAGATGTTCTCCGACCCGAAATTTCTCTGCAGGATATGCCGGACATGCCAGAATAGATTGCATGTGTTTGTCATGCTTCTCGCACACCTCCTCATTCCGGTTCTTGTAATCTTGGTCCAAGTCACAATCTTGTGTCATCACGACGATGTATGGTAATGTATTTTTAATAATATTATATTTTTCATAACTACTATCAGTAAATTCCCATTCTATAATAGGAAAATCTCGTAATATATCGCCTTGGCACACTCGCGTCTTCGAGTACTTGCAATAAGGGGAATCAATCGTTCTCTGAAATGTGTCCAACAACTTTTCTTTCGATTCCATATTTCTTATATTTCTTCGCGTGTTCTATATAATCTACAGAGATGGTTTTTGGATCATATCCTTTTTCGGGTTTTCTACTTTCCATAATGGGCGGCAATACAGTCTTTGATTCCTCGAAATATTGAATATCGCCTGTTTTCTTCTCAAACATTTCATTCTACCCCCATAATTTGTCTGAGATCGTCCAGGATACTGCATTCAAACATCTCTTTAATTTTTTCATGGAAACGATCTAACACCGTTAAAACATCGGAAAGATCCGGTTCATCTTTGGTATAGCAATCAAAATCTAATACAAATTCTTTTCTTGCTATTGGATTCGGATGCTCGCTATTAAACATACCGTAATGAAATCTTGCATAGAAATCGTCGTATGTGAGGTCAACCCAACCCAGCGACCTCGACAGAACATTCTTATTTTTCATGTAGACTGTGTTTGGTACCAACGAATCTACAATTAACCCACTCCAATCAAAGGGATCCCCCTCGTCGAGGCGTATCTGGTTTATGTATCTTAATCCCATACTTTTACTTCTCACACTATTATTTGGCAAGTCCAAACTATTGAGCACTTTTTTAACGAGTTTTCTGAATTGGTCAAACCCGGTGTACTGCTTGAATTCAAATACAAGAAATTCCGGTTCAATGCGAACAAGATTACCTCCATGTGCAAATTCATATACTTTTCCTTTTTTGCGTATGGTGCGATCTTCCTCTGAGCTCATCATAACTTCTATAAAAGATACATCTATATCCTTCATATTTGGGAAGTCTTCGCTTATATCATCTTTTAAACGATTTATTTGATCGGTGGAAAGGTTTAGCCTATCTATGAAATCAATCCTGCAAATTACATTTGTTAGATAATCTCTCTTGTATTTCGACATCTATCACCCTTCAACCATCTTAATCGATTTGATTACTCGTATGCTGATAATTGTCTTACAATTGCTATTAAGACTTCCCTCTATGACGAACCCATCCGGAAATTGCCGGCGCATCGACAAAAGTCACCAAACCCCGGGACTTGAGTACGGCGCCTGTACCTCGGTTAGACTTTCTTGATTCTGTATACATCGCTCCACAACCGGCATACCCATAGAAGCACAATGACCCACCCACAGACCTTTATCACACCATTCCTTGAGATGTGAAGGTGCTTTCTGGCAGTTTTCTCTCTCTCTATGCAGAAGTGATCAGAACCCCGCTCACGTAAAACATCCGCAAGAGTAGCGCAACCGAACTTGCATCTATCAGACTCGCCCGAGATACTCATCGATAGCCCTCGCCGCAACCTTTCCAGCCCCCATCGCCGAGATCACAGTCGCAGAACCTGTGACGATGTCGCCACCGGCAAATACGCCCGGCTTTGAAGTTGCGCCAGTCTCGTCTGCCACAATCGTGCCATACCTCGCAGTCTCAAGTCCGGGCGTCGTCATCGGGACGAGTGGATTTGGAGATGTGCCGATTGCGATTACCGCGATGTCCGCGGGGATGTTGTGCTCGGTTCCTGATAACGCGACCGGTCGGCATCGTCCTGACTCATCTGGCTCACACAGTTCCATACTGATGCATTCCATGCCTGTGACCCAGTTATTCTCATCGCCAAGTATCCGTATTGGGTTTGTGAGTAGTCTGAAGTGTACGCCCTCTTCTTTTGCATTAACAACCTCTTCTGCCCGTGCTGGCAACTCATCCTCGCCGCGGCGGTAGACGATCGTAACCTCATCTGCGCCAAGCCGGAGTGCACACCGTGCGGCATCCATCGCGACATTGCCGCCGCCGACAACGATTACGTGGCTACCCTTCTTGATTGGCGTGTCAAAATCAGGGAAGAGGTACGCCTTCATCAGGTTCACACGGGTCAGAAACTCGTTTGCAGAGTAGACGCCATTTAAGTTCTCGCCATCGATTCCAAGAAATGACGGCAGCCCTGCCCCGGTTCCCAGGAAGACAGCGTCGTACTCGTCGAGTAGTTCATCCACCGTATCGATCTTCCCGATGACCGAATTCAAGCTTATGTCAGCGCCCAGTTTCCTGATAAAATCGACTTCTGCCGCAACAATCGCTTTTGGCAGCCGGAATTCAGGGATCCCGTACACGAGAACGCCGCCAGCAGAATGCAGCGACTCAAAGATCGTTACCGCATGACCCATCTTCGCAAGCTCGGCTGCCGCGGTCAGCCCTGCAGGACCTGCTCCGACCACTGCAACGCTTCTTTCGGTTGGTTCCGGAACATCGGGGATCGCAACTCCTTTTTCCATCTCGTAATCAGCCACAAACCGCTCAAGCCCGCCGATTGCGATCGGATCGCTATCTTTTTTCTTTCCAAGTATGCAGACCGCCTCGCACTGGGTCTCCTGCGGACAGACGCGTCCGCAGATCGCGGGAAGCGAGTTTGCGCTCTTCAGCGTACGAGCCGCCGCATCGAAATTGTGATCTGCAATCTGCCGTATGAAGAGTGGGATATCCACCTCTACCGGGCAGCCCTCAACACAGAGCGGCTTTTTACAGTCGAGACAGCGCTTTGCCTCTGCCACCGCTTCTTCTTCAGAGTATCCGAGTGCAACCTCGTCGAAGTTCGATCTGCGCTCGGATGGCAGTTGCTTTGCCATTTCATTCCGTATTTTCGATTTTGATTCAGCGTTCATATCACTGGCTCCTCGCTGCTAACTCCGCCACCGCTTTACAGTCAAGCGCCACCTTCTCTTCTGGCAGGTACATGGCAAGCCGGCTCATCAGCAGCGTAAAGTCGACCTCGTGTGCATCGAACTCGGGTCCGTCCACACATGCGAATTTTGTCTCGCCTCCCACGAGCACCCGACATGCGCCGCACATGCCGGTACCATCTACCATGATCGGGTTTAAGCTAACCACGGTCTTGACATTGAACGGCTTTGTGACGCCGGCGACCGCCCGCATCATCACAGGCGGACCGATCGCAATCACCCTGTCGATCTGTCCATTGTGTTCGCAAGGTTCACCGGATTCACCAGATTCACCATGATCATCCCGCTCACCACGTTCGAGCAGATCCTGCACGACCTCGGTAACAAATCCATGGTGTCCCTTTGTACCGTCGTCGGTTGTGATATGCAGTTCGCTGCTTGCTTCACCCATCCGGTCCTCCCAGAATATGATGTCTGCACTCCGCGCTCCGATTATCGAAATTACCCGGTTGCCTGCATTTTTCAGTGCCCGTGCGATCGGGAAGATCGGTGCAATCCCGACGCCGCCACCCACACATACAACCGTTCCGAATTTCTCGATTGTGGACGGGTTACCAAGCGGTCCTGCCACATCGGCGATCGAACCACCGGCAGCAAGCGATGCAAGCTGGCGGGTCGTCTTTCCGATCACCTGAAAGATCAGGGTGATCGTGCCAGCTTGCACATCAAAATCAGCGATCGTGAGCGGTATGCGCTCTCCGTGCTCGTCAATTCGTAGTATCACAAACTGCCCGGGCATGGCTTTCTTTGCCACCCGCGGCGCAGCAATCGCCACCTGGTGGACCGTTGGGACGAGTTCATGTTTTTTTAATATGGTAAACGACATTGCAGATTCCTCACTTCGTGTGACATTTACATAAATAACCCGCACCCCGTCCAAAAAGGTATTGGTCAGGCGGGCTTTGGGACATTATTATCCGACCAACTGCCCCATCACACCACAACCCCCATC
>CBDUQO010000089.1:0-8787 GCA_965369365.1 uncultured Methanosarcinales archaeon | reverse complement strand
GGGCAACCTCTTTATAAGCGTTGGTCACTGCAACTCAAGATACCAGAGAGCCGGTTTTTTTCGCCTCGCCTAAACACATACAAAATTTGAATTGTTCCATAAGGATAAAATTTGTGCCCTTGTTTTTTGGTGACATCGTTTTAGTCCGTCGATAAAAAGCGCATTATACCCCTGTGCTTGAGTATAGCTCACATGCCACAGAACTGATCATCGCTATCGTGCCCGGATGGATCCCGGGCGGGCGTACAGGATCACGATCAGAATGCGGGTCAACATACCAGAGGCGGTTACGTTGACAAGCCAACTACCGCATCAGCCTCTTGGCAAACAACGCAGCAGAGCCAACTGCCACCACAGCAGTAGCGACACCAGGTCCTGGTATCGATGAACTGCTGGCAGATGCCGCAGACGCATTCGCCCCGTGGGAGGATGTTATATTGTGTGACGCAAGCGATACCTCTTCGGTGCTCTGTGCGGTTGCTCCGAACCGTGAGGCTGCCGATGCCGGGGCAGACATCGAATTTGACGCAGGCGCGGGGCAGGTTATCGCAAGCTGGTTGAATATCGAGGTTTTTGACTCAAAATGGATATGCGACCCGTCTTTACCAGTTATCTCTGCGGGAAGCATCACCCACGTTTTACCTGATTTGTTGTACCCGTGTAACCGGATCCTTGAGATCGACACGCTGTTTTCATTGATCCATGATCGGTTAACCCTGAATGAGACTGTAACGTCCCCCATATTCGCATCGGTTGCAAATCCCGCCGATCCAACCCATAGATTGATGTTTTTGTACACGGTTCCGGGCGGGGCAGCCGCTATGAGTGTGGATGTGTTGTGCAGCATCTCAACCACCGCCGCAACAGAGCCGTAGTTGTTCATGGCGGTGAAGTTCACAAACGTGATGTCGGTGCCGGGTTTAACGAACCGGTATGTCACGAACCGGTCCTTCAGGATCTGCCGCTCGACGCGCTCACGCAGTGCGATGTTTGCGTAAGCTTCACCCGAAGCGCCGCCACCCCCGCCTCTGCCACTGCTGCTGCCACTGTTTCCGTCCGGCGTCGGGCTTGGGGCAGGCAGAGCACACCCACCAAGTCCGTAGATGCTGAAATTCGATACGTTTGCCCGGACACAGCCCGCGTAGCCGCCAGTGTCGGTGGTATTCACATCCGCACCAAACACGACCGGTCCGCCGAATCTGGTGAGGTTAAGACCTGTAGCAAGCTTGATCCAGCATTCGCCGCTGCGGTTGTACCAGTAGATACAAAGCTCCGACTCGTCCGGATCAGTGCCTGCATCCGACGGGTCGCCATTGTCGTCTTGGTCCAGATCGTCAACCGTGTAATAGATCCGGATCACCGCCCAGGACAGGTTCGCGAGCAGATTGTCGCTTGCGTTTATCCGGATATACTTCGGAATGGCGTGTTCGCCGTCTGCAAGCCCGGAGGTCACGTTCAGGGCACCTGACCCGAGATCACTTGCGTCAGGTGCAGTTGAGACCACGATCTCGCAGTCGGCGACGTTACTGCCGGTGACCAGGTCTATCGTGGTGCTGGTCTTGCTCATAGCGTCAATCGAGGTGGTCACGTTTGCAGTCGTGTCGACCGAAGTGCTGACGGTCGGCGGTATCACGGCAAGCGCGATCGTTGCGGATGTGTTTGAGTTGCCCGCGGCATCAGTGACATTGACTGGCAGGGCAACGGTCCCGATAGCAGTCGTATTTACCATAAACTGCCACACACAACTCACATTGGTCATTTCCTGAGCTTGCGACCCGCCGATCGTGGTTAAGTTAACAGTCACATTTGCGATGCTGCTGATTTCATCGGTTGCAGTCACATTCAGCAGCGCATCATCATCTCCAGTCGCCTCGATAGTCCCCGGTTTTGCGGTAGTGGAATTCACGACAGGCTCTGTCAGGTCGATCACAAACGACCAGTCACAGGTCATGGTGTTTCCAAGGATATCTGACGCGTTCACGGTTACGTTGACAATCTTGCCATCAGAGCACCAGCTCACCGATCGGTTCATGGCGTAAAATCCGCCGGTTACCTCCGTAAGACTGATATCGACCGGGGTTCCGTTCACTCGCATCGTGATGTCGCTTCCGTTCACGCCAGAACCGCCCTCGTTATCAATGATCGTAACGGCGATCGTCGGGGTCGCGTTGGTTACATAAGTTGCGTCTGCGGGCGTTTTGCCGGAGGCGGCTGGCGACATATTGTCCACAATCACAGTCAGGTTCATGGAGTTGTTCGCATTGCTTGCGTTATCATAGGCGATGATGGTGAGGTTCCGCAGTCCGGAGCCGGCAGTGTCAACGACGATCGAGTCGTTTGTCAGGCAACCGCCCGCGGTCTTTGAGAGAAACGCAGTCGCGATGGTGCTGTTAACGCAGGATACATCAACGCTTGCATTCCAGACCCCCAGTCCGGAATCGGTGATCGTGGCATTCAGATGCAGCACGGTGCCGTTACGCACCCACGCACCGACAGGGCTATTGGTGATTACGGCAGGCGGCATGGTATCCGATGCAAGAACTGCCTGATACGCATTGATCCTGCCTGCGCCGGTGTCATTGTCCTTCCCCGGATTTCCAAGGTCTGCCGCCGTGTTTTCAAGTATCGATTTGATCGCATCTGGCATCAGGTGCGGGTTTACCTGAAGCATGAGTGCGACAGTGCCTGATACGTGCGGTGTTGCCATGCTCGTGCCGCTCTTGTCGCAGTAACCGCCGATGTTTGATGTGGATATAATGTTCACACCCGGAGCTGCCACATCCGGTTTGATGTATGTCTCCCCATACAGGGTCACCGGACCGCGGCTGCTGGTGGGCGCAATCGCGTCCATATTGTCTGTTGATCCAACCGTGAGTGACCCCATCCCATCACCGGGGCAATTTATCGTTGACGTGCCGGGACCCTCGTTGCCTGCTGCGATTACAGGAACCACGCCCGCCGCGACGATGTTGTTGATCGCAGTTGTCATGTCCTGATCGTGTTCGTCTCCGCCGCCACTGAAACTGATCACATCTGCGCCGTTTTCTATCGACCACTGGAATGCGAGGATAACATCGCTCGAATTGGCATCGCCCGCAGAATCAAAGACCTTTGCAACGAGCAGGTTTGTTCCGGGCGCAACACCAGTCTGCGTCCCCCCCACACCGGTTCCCGAGACCGTTCCGGCGACGTGAGTACCATGCCCGTGATCATCGTACGGATCGAGCTTGCTAACATTTACATAATCAATCCATTTCAGAATCTTCGGATCGTCAGTTGTCGCATTATCGTCAAGGTCATCGAGGTCTGCGTGATCTGCATATATCCCGCTGTCAACGATCGAAACGTTAATCCCGGAACCATTGACCTCAAGATCCCACACATCCGTTGCATTGATCTTCAAGACACCCCACGCGGGGCTGCCTGCCACTGCGAGGGACGCTGGCGCATCCGGCAGGTGCAGGATGCGGTCTGGCTTGATTCGCTCCACATCATCACGCCGTGATATCGCGTCTATGGTAGACCGCGACGCGCTCACAGCAACACCATTCACAAGCCAGAGATCCCTGACATTGCTGGTGCTGTTGTCATCGCCAGGGTCACCAATGTCGTCGAGAATGCCGCGCCTGCCGGATGCACTGGAAGCATCCCTCTGTGCAACGCTTCCTGACCTCGCATGTTCGGAATGTTTCATGATGATAATAACTGGAATCATGGCAGAATCGTTCTCGATGGAGCGCATCTGCACTTTCAGGTCAGGTGCGATCCGGTCCGAACAATCCGGACCGCCCGTTGGAGCGGGGGCTGCGTATACCAGCATAGCGGCTATAAGCAGCAGTGCGAAAGCTGTTGTGACGCGTTTCAATGATAACCCCTCGATCACACATCCGATCAGACAGATGTGGTGTAATCATACATCGGAATGCACCGTTATTATATACTCTGGTGATGATTACTAAAAAATCTGTCACTTTTGTAAGTTATATTGCATTAATTATTTGTATAATATATTGATAATATACGTCAAACAAAATGTCATTCCATAATTAGAATCGCTGGAGCGGGTGGTATACTTTTTCACGTTATATCCCATATCCCACACTCTTATTGCATTTACCGTGGTTGCTATTGTTATCTTTGATCGGTGTTATTTCCTGCCGTATGAAGTTTTTGCAACTACCTGACAAACCGCTCAACAAAAATCTTTAAATGGTATCAGTAACTACCGAAAAGTATGAATCCTATTGACACGGAATCCATACTAACGACTGCCATCAAGTTTCACGGACACCAGTGCCCTGGACTTGCGATGGGAATACGCGTCTCTGAAGTAGTGTTAAGAGAACTTGGCAAACCCGCAAGGGATGAGGAAATGGTCGCAATCGTCGAGAACAACTCATGCGGTGTGGACGCGATCCAGGTATTGACCGGATGCACATTCGCTAAAGGGAACTTGGTCTTCAAGGATTTTGGCAAATTCGTTTACACGTTTATAAATCGTGAAAACCAGAGGTCATTGAGAGTCTCTATCAAGAACGAGGCGGTTATAACAGACCCTGATCACCTGGACCTCTTTTCTAAAGTTGTGGAGAAGAGGGCGACTCAGGACGAGATAGGCAAGTTTAGGCGGTTGCACATCGAAAAAAGCAATGCAATACTGGATCTACCTGAAGCGGATCTTCTGACCATAGAGGAAGTCACCCCGGAACCGATACCAATGGCGCATATCCACGAATCGATATGCTGCGATAGATGCGGCGAACCTGTGATGGAGACGCGGATCCGGCTTCTGGGCGGCGCACCGCACTGCATCCCATGTTTCGAAGAGTTGATGAAATGATGTAAGCACCGATTGTAGCCTTGATCACATCCTCAATCGCCGTAACCATCTTGATCGCGTTGATCATCAGTATCTGTGCATTTACGCCAGCAATCAGTGCTGCCGCGGAAAAGGAGGTCAGGATCGCAGATAAAGATGGCGATTGAGGGCATCCGTCCCCGTACCTGGCTTATTCACGGGGACCAGGGTATTTACGGATGCATTTCATCTTTGACACACTTGTATGGAAGAACGAGACCGCTGGTCCCATCCCGTTACTCGCAAACGACTGGGACTACTCGCCCGAAGAAGATGCTTACGTCTTTAACCTGGCAGAGAATGCAACGTGGCACGACGGAGAGCCGGTAACCGCTGATGATGTCGCCTTTACCATATCATCAATGAGGGTGAGATCCTCGCGCTCGTGGGCGAGACCGGTTCAGGGAAGACCACACTTGCATACCTGATAGCAGGCACGATCGAGCCGGATTACGGGGAGATTATCTTTCGGGATAGGCGAGTTGCGGATATTAACCGGAAAGAGTTTTCAAAAACGGCTGGAATCGTTTACCAATCACCAAGGGACTCAATCAGCCACAGATTCACAGTATTTGAGGCAATTGCAGAGCCTCTGCACATACACGGGGAATTTGATGACACATCCCCCGGAAGAATTAAGGATGCACTACGTGAGGTGCAACTGCCAGCAGATGAGTATTTTTTGCAGAAATATCCGCATGAATTAAGCGGAGGCGAGTTGCAGCGGGTGGCGATAGCGCGTGCGCTGATACTTGCACCGGATCTGCTCATTGCAAACGAATCAACGTCTTTTCTCGACCCGAGCGTTCAGGCAAAGGTTCTGAGACTCCTCCTCAATCTGCAGAACGAGCGCGGCATATCCATGCTCTTCGTGACCCACGACATAGGAGTTGCACGCAAAGTGAGCGACCGAATCGCTGTGCTGCATGATGGCAAAATCGTTGAGAACGCGCCAGCGCACCGTGTTATCGCAAATCCTACGCATCGATACACGAAACTGTTGATCGGGGTTGCGAAAGGCGAGACTGATGTGGTGGTGTGATGGTCATCGGCATGTTAGGGGTTCGCGAGACAGCCCGGCTCAAAAACTTTCATCTCTCTGGCAATTTGCGTATGCTGTATCTCACAAGATGAATCGTACCGGTTCAGCATTACCGGCTTGGAAATGGCAACGCCTTCGCTGACACATTCATGAATGACACGTTAAGTGAATTGCACGAATGCGACGAATGCCAAAAATTTGACTATCACAAAAAACATTCATAATACAGTGTTGCGCAATCGGCGGTGAAACATCATGATCAAGTTCACCAAACTGCATGGAAACGGAATAAGGTGTCTTATTAGGTACGCGATCGACGAGGGTTACATAGCAGGGGCTTATACCGTTGAGACGAGGTGAATATGGGCACACCAGCGGCAGGTGATATCAAACATCTCGATGGATATGAGGTTTATTCGACAAACACCGGCGTTCCACACGCTATCATCTTCGCGGGCGGTCTGGAGCTCTCGATCGATGAGATTGCGCCCGTATTCCAGAAGGGCGCGAACGTGAACTTTGCCAGGGTCGAGAACGATCACGAGACCACGATCCGGACGTATGGGCGTGGTGTCGAGGGTGAGACATTGAGTTATGGCACAGGCGCGGTTGCATCTGCTTATGTTGCACACAGAATCGGGGATGCCGGCGACCGGGCGGTAGTGCATACTGTCAGAGGGAGCTTGCGCACATCATTGGCGGCTAACGGCGAGGCGTTTATGGAGGGGGCGGCTGTGCGCGTGTGCAAGGGGAGGATAAGGTGAATGTGTCGGATAGGGGTTATTGCTGAACATAGCGGAGATAAAGATGCCTGACAAGCGATACAATTGGAAGCGGTTCTGGTGCCCAAGGACCGGTAACATCGACCTCTCCGATCGCGGATATCTATATGATCCGGATTCAGAGTATGGGCACATCCAGAATCCCGATGTGGTTCCGTTTGAATCCATAGACACTGTCCCGTGTTTGGTGCTGCTTGGTGAACCTGGAATTGGAAAGACCCGGACCATGGACGCGGAACGAAACGCTATCGATACCAGAATCGAACAGGAAGGCGATCAAACCATCTGGTTGGATCTTCGTTCGTATGGAAGTGAGGATCGGTTGGTTCGTAAACTGTTTGATAGCACAGAATTTGTTTCATGGGCAACCAGTACACATCGGCTTTATGTTTTTCTGGATAGTCTGGATGAATGCCTCTTACGAATCGATAATCTGGCGGCACTGTTAATCGATGAATTCAAGAATTGTCCAGTCGAGCGACTTTGCCTCCGCATAGCCTGCCGGACTGCTGATTTGCCAAACGTCTTGGAAGAGGGGTTGGAAGAACGGTGGGGCAAAAATGCAGTTGGGGTATACGAACTGACCCCACTGCGCCGGGTGGATGTTATTGAGGCGGCAAAGGCAAACAACCTGAACACTGACGCTTTCTTGCAAGAAATCGACCGGATGGAAGCGGTGCCATTGGCGATTAAGCCGATCACACTCAAATTTCTACTGGGCACCTACAAGCGGACTGGTAAACTTCTTTCGACTCAAAAGGAGTTGTACATTGAAGGTTGCCGATTACTATGTGAAGAGACCAACGAAAGCCGTCACGGTGCAAAGCGTACTGGCAAATTTACTGCGGATGAGCGCATGGCAGTTGCTGCTCGCATAGCTGCAGTCACAATCTTCGCCGACCGAAACACCATCTGGACCGGCGTTGGCATGGGCGACGTTACTGACGAAGATGTGACCATCCGAAATCTGTGTGGTGGAAGCGAGAGTGTCAATGATGATGATATCCAAGTGAGTGAAGATACTGTCCGCGAAACAATTGCCACCGGTTTGTTTTCTTCTCGCGGACCGAAACGCATGGGTTGGGCTCATCAGACTTATGCCGAGTTTCTTTCTGCGCAGTATCTGGTTCAGCGCGGGATGACGCTAGCCCAGATGATAAGTTTGATCACCCATCCAGACGGGAAACTCGTTCCCAAACTGTACGAGACCGCGGCATGGTTGGCTTGCATGGCGCCTGAGGTGTTTCAGGAAATTATGAAGATGGATCCTGAAGTTCTGCTACGCAGCGATGTGGCAACCGCTGATACAAAGGATCGAGCAGCCTTAGTCGAGAGTCTGCTGATACTATACGACGAAGAGAAGTCGTTTGATCATGATTGGGATATTCGTGGACACTATCAAAAGCTCGATCACCCGGAATTAGCCGAGCAGCTTCGACCATATATTTGTGACGGTGCTAAAAACGATGTTGTGCGGCGAGTTGCGATCAACATCGCGGAAGCCTGCGAATTGCAAACGCTCCATGGCAATCTCGTAGATGTAGCTCTCTGCCCCACCCAACCGGCATCGATTAGAGAGGCGGCTGCATATGCTGTAGTCCACATTGGTGACGATACGACAAAAGCAAAACTGAAACCGCTTGCCATCAGTGAAGCCGAAAACGATCATAAAGACCAATTGAAGGGATATGGTCTTCAGGCGATATGGCCAAATCATATAACGGCGAAAGAGTTGTTCACCGTCCTAACACCTCCCAAGGTCGAAAATTTCTACGGAGCATATTGGGCATTTTTTTCATCCAAGCTTGTTCAACATCTCGAACCAACCGATCTGCTAACGGCACTGAAATGGGTCGAGGGTCAGCCCACTCGGGATAAGCTAACGCATCACTTTGAGCAACTTATGGATGACATTATGCTGAAAGCGTGGGAACATCTCGAATCGCCGGATGTGCCGGAGGCTTTTGCCAAAGCAGTTCTATCTCGGTTTAAACACTATGACGAGATCGTAGGAGGTTTCACCGAACCAAAGTTCAGAAGTATGTTGGGCGATGATGATACTAAGAAACGCCGCCGGGCTATTGACGCTATAGTTCCCGTGCTTC
>CBDUQO010000088.1:0-8837 GCA_965369365.1 uncultured Methanosarcinales archaeon | reverse complement strand
TTTATGAAATGAAAACAGTGAATTTGGGGGTGATACTGGAGAACATGGGTTATAAAAGAAAATCCATCGATCAGTGCAAAAGAGATTGCAGAAAAGCTCGGCGTATCTCCACGAGCAATTGAGATGCAGATTGCGAAATTGAAAAAGAAGAACATTATTACACGAATCGGTCCAGCAAAGGGTGGGCAATGGGTGGTGGTCGACAAATGAAGGGGCAGGCGATCTTCAAGCACTGGTTCGTCGATTTTAAGTTCCCGAACGAGGACGGCAAGCCCTACCGATCTGGCGGCGGCGAGATGGTGGATTCGGAGGATCTTCCAGATCGATAGTGCTCAATTCTAACAGTTGTGCTTACAGAAGACAACCCCGGGTAACCAGAAAATAATAAAAAGTCTCAGAATTTGCTTTCGAACCATGTTCTTATGCTTCAGAATCTATACTTTAAAAAGAATTTTTAAAGTAAATGGACCGGTGGAGGACAATCTTTCATCCATGTTGGACAAAGCACAAGAGATAACAACAACCATAAGATCGTCACTGGAAGCCAAAGTCATTTTCATCTCTTCGACGCGAGGCATCGTCCCGGAGGATTAAGTTGCCAGATACCTCGTTGATCAGCGATGTTACCCCTCCACCCCCTGCCTGAGCATCACCGCATCTCGCTTCACCGCATCGTTCCCAAACACCGTCGCAACCATCTCGATCGCCTCAAGATTGCGCACAACCTGATCCAGATACTCAAGAACGTCAGCAGGGTATGCATAAACCCCGTAATCGTCGCTGATCTCTTGCACGATGCTTTTCGGGCTGAGTCCCTCACATCGCAGTTCGATCAGCCGTTGTGAGAACTTCCGCTCGGCGCAACCGCAATAAGGCGTGTCGCGGCATGAGCATACCATGAATTCGGTGATAAAAGCGAGAATCTGATCACGAATATCCCCATCAAGCGCGGCAATTGACTTTCCTGAGAAGACGAGGTCATACGATGCGCCCTGGAACACTCTTGACGGTATATGTATCTTCAGGGCATTGGCAATCCTTCCCGCGTCCTTGAAATAGACTGCCTCAAATATTTCGAGTGATACCACGGTGTCAAGTGGGGGTTCGCTTTTCTTGACTGCATCCCTGATCAGGAATGCCTGCTTGATGCTGAGAAAGTGCGTCGTCACAATCCTGCCAAAGTCAGTGAGTTGGGCAGATCGGGTGACAAGCCCGTATTCTGCCAGTTTCCTGAAGATATACTTGAAATTCCCGCCGCCGATCAGCAGATCGTTTAATGCATGCAGTTCTGACTCGTTCTTTGCAAGCGCTGCGCATGCAAGCAGCTCTTCCATCTGTTCAGGCTCCTCGTACACGGCATCGACCGACTCGACATCGTGTTTCAGCAGCTTGAACGCGATCTCATCCTCAGTCTCGCCGCCGCCGTGGTACTTCCGGTCTGGCTCAGCGATCACCATCACCTTCCCGAGGTCGTGGTAGTCCGGTCGCCCTGCCCGCCCGACCATCTGGTGAAACTCATGCACAGATAGCCAGTCGATCCCCATCGCAAGCGATTCAAAGATCACCTGTGACGCCGGGAAATCGACGCCTGCAGCAAGCGCGGCTGTTGTCACGACCACCTCGAGCCGGCTTGCTGCAAACGCGGATGTGATGCGACGCCGTTCCTGCTGCGAAAGACCTGCGTGGTACGCTGCGGCGTTTATCCGGAGGCTTTCTGCGATTTTGTGGCATCTTTGGCGTGAGTTGGTAAATACGATCGTCTGCCCCCGGTACCCTTTCGATGACCGTGTGTTCCATTCCTGCCGTGCCAGCCGGTCGATGATCCGTATCTTGTCACGCCCGCCTGCAAAGAGCAGGTGCAGTTCGATTGGCACAGGTCGCACCCCGTACCGTACCAGTTGTCCCGGAGAGCCTTTTTCGAAAAGCATCTTTGAGAGGGATTTTGGGTCGCCGACAGTCGCCGACAGGTAGATGAACTGGGCTTTTGGGGATGTGTGCTTCAGTCTTGCTATCAGACCGTCTATCCGGTGCCCGCGCTCCTCGTCTGCAAGCATATGCACCTCGTCGATCACAACCGTCCCGATTTTTCCGAGTTTGCCTACTTTTCCTGATCTAAGCAGGTAATCCACGCCCTCGTAAGTGCCAACCCAGATTGTAGTTGATTTTGTTGGTTTCCCTGATTTACGCCCCTTTTCACGCATTATTCTGCTTGACCCGACCTGAAGCACTGTTGTGGTTCCAAGTGGCTCGTATCGCTTTCTGAAGTCTTCTTCCTTCTGGTGCGCAAGCGCAACGAGTGGGACCATGAACAGGAAGTTTCCTCTGCCTTCAAGCAGGTTTTTTATGCCTGCAAGCTCCCCGATCAGCGTCTTGCCAGTCGCGGTATCTGAGACGACCAGTTGACCTGTGCCCTCAAAAAGACCGCTCGCGATGGATAGCGACTGAACTGGCAGCAGCGTGTCCAATCTTTCCGCAAGCAAACTCTTGAACTGCTTTGGAATCTGAAGATCCTGCACCATCATCGGTTTCATCGCATTGGAATCGGTTGCACTGATCCTGCGGTACAGCGTGAGATCAGGATCGGCCACATCAGGATCAAGCATACCCCTGACCCTGTCAAGGTCACGGGTTTTGAGAAGTAGCTTCTCGATCCGTTCAAGCGCAGGTTCGCCGAGTTTCATCGGGGCAAGTTCCCCGTGTAGTTCTGCAAGCGCGCAATCAGGGCATATCAGCTCGCCCCTGGACCGGATCGATCGTTTATCGATCAGATTGAACCGATTATCGAGCAGGCAGTACCGGCAGGCGGAAACAGGTTCGCATGAAAGCTGGTAGCCGCGTAGCATCTCCTGAAACTCATCTGCGGTCTTCCGGTCTCCTGATGCGAGCAGGATATGATCAGCACCCCTGAGCATCTCGACCGCTTCGGCTGGCTTTTTGAACTTGTTCCCGCACATAAATTTGAACGGGCGCATCCCTTTTGCGGTTTTTGCAAGCGTGAGCGTATAGCAGGAGAGGGGCGTCTTCTGCAGGTTGCTGATCTGCATGATCGTGAGCTTTGACTGCTGTGGGGTTGCAATGACCGATATACTCATTACTGGTACATTTGTCGCAGGGTGCGTATTACATTTGCGGGGACTCATGGAGGGCAGCAATTCCCGTTGTGTCTGTAACCAAATATGGACGAAGGGTCGATTCTCTATACTTTCGTAAACATTTATGCATATCGTAGAGTAACACAAAGAACAAATCCAAATAATGTTTGGCAAATTTGGAACTCAATGGATGGTCGCACATATGCAAAAGAAAAGTAAAACTTCGGAAGGATTTGAATGCTGACGCATTATTAGAGCTGCGTTCGCTCGGGTTTTGAGATAATATCAGACCACCGGTCAGGTGTTATCGAGATTCCCTTAGCCGATGCACTTATGTCGGCTTTTTCCATGTTTTTACTTAAGGATCCTTCGTTACTTGCTTTAAAAGTGGCAGTCCGTAGATACTACTTTGAAGACAGTCTATAAGATATGTACCGTACCGTGTGATACCCGGATGCGTACGATCCTGGATGAGGTGGATCCGGACTGCGTAGGTCCCCTATTTAAGCAACTTTTTTTTATCAACGGAAGCGGGGACAAGGCTTTAGAAAAAATGGTCATTATGAACGGGTGTTATCTGCTTTCTGCAGATGGTACGGGCTATTTCTCGTCAAACACTGTCCATTGTGATCATTGTTCTATGAAAATAAACTCAAAAACAGGGAAATTACATATTACCATCAAATGCTATGTGCCGCGATCGTTCACATAGATTTAAAGGAAGTAATACCGTTAGTGCCAGAGCCAATCATCAAACAAGATGGTGAAACGAAGAATGACTGTAAACGTAATGCTGGCAAGCATTTTTTGAGAAATTGAGAACAGCGCATCAGCGTTTACAACTAATTGTAACGTAAGACGCATTAAACTCAAATGCCCCGCACATCCGTGAATTGGAAAAACACAAATTGCATTATATTATAGGGGCGAAGAAAGGTGACCCTGCCTTTTTATTCGATTATGTCGAGTCCGCTGTGAAAGACGGTTTAACGACAGAAATTGAATATAAAGATGAGGATACTGTCTATAAGTTCCGTTTTATCAATCAAGTCCATTTGAACGCATCTAACCAAGATTTGTTGGTGAATTTTGTAGAACACGAGAAACCACACCCGAAAAAGCGTCACATTTAAGCTGGATCACTGATATACCGGTAACCGAAAGGAATGTTTCTGAAATCCTGCGAGGCTGCAGAGCACGATGGAAAATTGAGAATGAGACATTTAACACGCTCAAAAACCAGGGATACCACTTTGAGCACAATTATGGACATGGAAAATAGAATCTGTTAGTTGTTTTCGCTGTGTTGATGATGCTGGCGTTTTTGGTTGATCAGGCGCAACAACTTTCCTGTCAGCTATTTCAATCGATCCGGAAGAAGTTGGGAAGTAACAGAAGTCTCTCCGGGGAAGATAAGGTCTTTATTATTTGGATTTAAATTTGGTTCGATAGAAGACATCCTTGCAGCATTGCTTTATGGATTTGAAAGAGACCGCCCGGTTATTCTTAAAGATCCTCCACTATCTTGATGGCGGATTATGACTGAACGTTTGGCGGTGTAACGCCGGAATAAACCTGATTTTTCCTGTATCTTGGTATGTTTGCCTTTTTCGGATGCATTTTCGCATAGGTGGTCACAATATCAAGTCCTGGATAGATACACTTTACATTTTTCACTTTCTACGTGCTTAACGTACGACTAAAAGTCAAATAAGCAAGATCAAGAGTGTAGGGTGGACGACTGAGCGGGAATTGCTGATTAAAAACTAACTCCCAACCCGGGGCGGGTATTTCCCACCCACTTCTTCACTTACGAAAAAGCACATCACCAGCCCCACCCGGAGGACATTTCCCCCCCACTTCTTCACTTACGAAAAAGTATATCACCAGCCCCACCCGGAGGGCAGTTTTTACTCGATTTTTTGTGAAAAAATCGTTTTTATGGCGCGATGTCGCAATCCTGCGAGATACCGTCCAAGCCCCTGTACGTCTTTTATATCCTTTTGCACCAGTTTTTTCAGGCGGTCGCGCAAGCTGATATCGACCGCCACATTGTAAGGCTGCAGATACTGAATAATCCGTTGCGCAAGTTCGTTACCCCTACGATCCCAGTCGGTCAGCACGATCACAGAATCACTGCCGCACGCAAGTGTATCCGCGAAATTCAGCAGTGGCTGCCCGCTCAGAGGCACGATCTTGCCGCATATCCCAAGATTACGCAGTGATGCCACATCATGCTTCCCTTCCACCACGATCACCACACCACCACGGGATTGTTTCCTGATATCTTGAAGTACACGCTCAATCATTTCGCATCTGAGCGCATCCTCCTTATTTCGTGCAGTCATCAGCCACATCATTCCCTAAAAATGGGCGCAGGGCGTAAATTGCATCCTCTCTGGTGATGCCAATGAGTTTAACCGATTTCTTTGTGCTGGTTTCACCGGTTAACCGGACAAATGATTGATTTATCCCGAATATCCCGGATAGCTCATTGATCAATTGTTTATTCGCCTTACCGCCTATAGCTTTTGCAGCCAATCTCGCACGGATTCGGTTTCGCCATTCATCATATCCACTCGGAACTTCTGTGCTCTTTGATCCAGGTGTGACATCAAGATCGATTATTGTGTCATTGCCTGTGCTTTTTATGGCGTTCTCGTAAGGCATGTTGACTTAGTGACCTGGCGACGTGGTCGTTGGTTTTGGTGGCTGTAGCCCGGACGCACTAACTCCGCGAGATCATCCACTGGATATTTCCGTTGTCATCGCAGTACCCTCGTGCCGGGCATGACGCCATGTTCCACACCTGGGTTGGCTATACAGTCATTGATAGGCGTACCAGTAACTCCTGCAAGGACCTATGTGGTGCGGTTGTGTACCCCTTCATTTGCTCCGATGATCACCAATCACATCAGCCCTCGAAGAAGGGATATTTACCATCTGCAACACCATGATATATATTGCTTGCCACGTAATACCGTTTCCGAAATAAGACCTGGGGGTCGGAAGCTCCAATCGGAGCGAACACTTTATATGAGAACTGACAAAGTGATGTATGCTATGACTGATGAGACAAACGATAATCCGCCAGAGATAGAGGGTGAAGGGCTGGCAGATGATGATCTACTTGGCGGGATTGATATCGAATCGACAAGAGATCTCGAGGTGCCACAACTGCTCATCGATCGGGTGATTGGGCAGGAAAGTGCCAGCGCAATCATCAAGAAAGCAGCACAACAACGAAGGCATGTGTTGTTGATTGGTACGCCGGGCACCGGGAAATCAATGTTAGCTCAGGCAATGGCTGAATTGCTACCAAAAGAAGAGTTGAAAGATATTCTTGTTTATCATAACCCGGAAGATGGGAATAACCCAAAAATACGTGAAATTAAAGCGGGTAAAGGTACACAGATCGTTAATGCCCACAAATTAGAAGCCCAGCGAAAGGCGCAGATAAGAAACACGATTTTACTGGTAATTGGATTCGCAATACTTATTTACGCAGCATCCCTTGGCGGAATGGCTCTGTTATGGGGAATTCTTGCGGTTTTACTGATCATGGTCATCGGCAGGCAGTTTGTGCACGGCGAGAAAGGAGTTGTGCCAAAGCTGCTTGTAAACAACAGGGATCGCGATTCGGCGCAGTTTGTGGATGCGACAGGCGCACATGCAGGTGCGCTGCTCGGCGATGTGCGACACGACCCGTTCCAGTCGGGCGGACTTGAAACACCGTCCCATGACCGAGTTGAAGCCGGCGACATCCATAAGGCGCACAAAGGAGTGCTCTTCATCGATGAGATCAATATCTTGCGCCCTGAGTCTCAGCAGAGCCTGCTCACAGCGCTGCAGGAAAAGGAATACGCAATCACCGGGCAGTCAGAGCGCAGTTCAGGCGCTCTTGTCAAGACGCAACCCGTACCGTGCGGCTTTATCATGGTTGCTGCAGGAAATCTGGATGCTGTGGAGGGCATGCATCCCGCGCTCAGGTCAAGAATCAAGGGCTACGGGTATGAGATCTATATGCATGATTCGATGGATGATACCCCGGAGAACCGCCAGAAACTCGTTCGGTTTATTGCTCAGGAGGTCGATAAGGATGAAAAGATTCCTCATTTCGACAAGGGCGCCGTTCGTGAGGTTTTGCGCGAGGCAAGAAGGCGGGCTGGGAGAAAAGGGCACCTCACACTGAAACTGCGTGATCTCGGAGGTCTTGTCAGGGTTTCGGGCGATATCGCACATGAGGAAGGGGCACTGGTAGTGACTTCAACTCATGTACTCGCCGCGAAGCGGATGTCCAGGTCAGTTGAACAACAACTCGCAGACCAGCACCTTGAGCGGCGCATGGACTACAAGATGTACCACAAGACTGGCGCTGAGATCGGAAGGGTAAACGGTCTCGCCGTAATGGGTGGAGATTCAGGAATTGTTCTGCCGATCATAGCAGAAGTAACTCCTGCGCTATCCAAAAATGAGGGAAAGCTGATTGCAACCGGAATGCTTCAGGATATCGCGAAAGAAGCAGTTCAGAATGTTTCAGCCCTCATCAAGAAGGTTACAGGTAAGGATACCTCGAATACAGATATCCACGTCCAGTTCATCGGCACTTATGAGGGTGTGGAAGGTGACAGCGCATCGATTTCCATAGCAACCGCGGTTATATCCGCGTTTGAGGAGATACCCATCGATCAGTCGGTCGCCATGACTGGCTCGCTATCGGTGCGGGGTGATGTGCTCCCTGTCGGAGGTGTCACATACAAGATCGAGGCTGCAGCGCAGGCAGGTATCAAGACCATAATCATACCAAAAGCGAATGAGGACGATGTCCTGATTGAGGCGGAGTACCGCGATATGGTGAAGATCGTGCCAGTCTCGAAGATCAGTGAGGTGCTGGAGATCAGTCTGGTAGGAACCGGGAAGGATAGCTTGCTCGATACGATCAAGCGGTTCTCAAAGAAAGTAAATATCCCGATTCCCGATCTTAACGTACCTAACGTACCGATTCCTGCGTATGGTACCCATTAGTGTTCATTGTCACTGCTATTGTCAGGGGAAGCGAAGGCGAAGCGTCAGCGCGCTCCTCTGACGTTACTGTATATCCGTCTGAAACCAAGCAGCACAAGTGTCGCTATGATCAAGGAGAAGACCGAAACGATAATCATGAGCCCACCCATCTCAAATGAACAAAGTGATGCGATCCTCCGCAGAATCATGAAAAAGAGCGCAAAAACGAGCAGATTCAATGATTTTAGTTCTTTGGGTATGTGCTTTGTTAGAGAATACCCATAATAGAATGCAACTACCATGATAACCACCGCGAGAAGCTCTATAACCATTGCAATGGTTTTGTAATCCATTATTTCACCTGAATAACTCTCCGATCTTCTCTATCATAATCCTTTCCGGGCTTTCCGGACGTGCCTGTTCATACTCTTCGAATTTCCGTATCTGCTCTCTACCCCCCACGATAGCAAGTATCGAATCAGCTTCTATAACCGTATTCCCGTGCAGATCAATGACCGTCTTTTCGTCCTTTTCTATCGCTATAACCGTGCAACCGACCTTCGATCTCAGATCCAGTTCTTCGAGGGTCTTTCCTGCAAACGAAGAGCCTTTCTTAACATGGTATTTCTCAATTGCTATGCCTTCGTAGAGCATCACCACATCTTCCTTCTGTTCTGAGATCGCCAGTTTTGCAATCATCTGCCCCACCACAATGGATAGCGATGCAACATAATCAGCGCC
>CBDUQO010000087.1:0-8966 GCA_965369365.1 uncultured Methanosarcinales archaeon | reverse complement strand
ATCATCAAGAAGCATGATCAGCTCGTGCGCTGCCACATCACTAACAGCCCCGGACTCAACTGCCGCATCCCGGATTGCATTCGCGCCAGTGCCGTCCACCGTGAACCCAACGCCCCATGCACCATCTCGCACCCGGGGCATGTCCACGGCTGTTATGTGCTCGCCCCATACCACGTGCTCGGTTGCATTTTCTACGGTCTGGATCCTGATCTCAAATTTCCCCGGTGTTGCGACAATCTCCATTGCCGTGTCAAGATCGACACCAGCAAGGTCAACCAGAAGAATATTCTCTTCAACCGGCGTGATCGGAACATCCTTCAAGCCCCAGATGTTTAATTTCTCGCTTAATATCGCCTCTGTCGTCTCCTGGGTCTCTTTTGTTACAGTCTCCGTAAATTCGAGGTTCCCTTTGGCATCTGTTGCAATTGAGCCGCTGACATCGGAGAGCGCGTCTGATAACTCGCTCTCGCTGACTGCGGATCTGATCTCATACATGTCACTACCAAGATACAGCACCTCACAGTCCAGTTGCTCTGAAAGATATTCCCCGATCACATATTCCTTGTTTATTGTGAGTGTGACTTCACTTCCATCGACGTATGCGTTTCCGTAGCCAACCGCATCAACATCATCCTTTTTGAGTGGTTCTGTGGTTCGGAATATAACTTCGTCATCTGTTGCCTCGATGATCTCGATGTCTCCAAACGCATCGGAATATTTCTTTTCGATGATCTGTGCAGGATCCACCTTGACTCCGGCGATCGCACCCTCCAACTTAAGCTGGAGACTTGTCCCGCCTTCAAGGTCAAGCCCATATTGCAGGTCAGACGAAAAACCACCGTCGTGGCTGTTGTAAGCCGGGTGAATTGCGATCAGGGAGATCAGCATGGCTGCAATGAATATGATAACCCTGATATCCTTGTGTAGTTTCATGCTCTCCTCCCTCTTGGCTTTGACAGATGCCATTTCAGTATTCCGGTATTAAGCAGCCAGGTATTCATCAGATCAGCCGCTAGACCGAAGATAAGAACGGCCGAGATATCACTTATTATACTAATCTGCGGAAACGACGGGATGATGAGATAGGAATACGTTGAAACAAAATACATCATCAGAAGTGCGGCAAGCGTTGTGCCGGTCATGGTAAGTCCGGTCGTCATAGCGCTTGTGACCTTGTCATCGAGGTTGCCACGCCGTTTGAGAAGCCTCGTCGTGAGAAGAATATCGCTGTCCACTGAGTACCCAATCAGCATTAGAAGGGCTGCAACTGTTCCAAATGAGAGTTCGATGCCCAGAATCGCTATGAATGCGGTGGCAATCACGATATCTGAGAATGCAGAGAGTACAACCGCAACCGAAGGCACAAACGTCCGAAATATCAGGAAAACCACGATTGCCATGAGGCAGAATGACGCTATGATCGCTTTTATCGCCTGCCCCTGCAATGCTTTTGCATATACCGGATCTGCCTGCTTAATCTCCGGTGTCGCATATTCATACTCTGTGTTGACCTTTTCGACCAGTGATTTTTCAATATCGTCCTCCATCGGACCAAATTTTAGCATCCTGCGATTGCCGGAGTTGCGCACGCTGAGGAGCGGATAATCCGCAAACGCGAGTCTTAAATCATCATCGTTTGAGTCTAATGCGGCAAGCTCAACGATCGTACCCCCTTCAAACTGGAATCCAAGACGTACCGGTGAGCCGGTGACTGCATACATCCCACCAAGGACAATCAGTGCAAGTGCAAGCACGATCAGTGGTGGGGTGACCAGTTGCTCTGGTTTGTGCGTTCTTACGTATGTGTCAAACCTTGTTACAAGATTTTTTATGTTACCCATTTATTGTTTCTCCTTAAATTAAATCGCATCAGCGATCAATTGCGCCACACTGATCCCGCTCACACTCCTGTCGAGCGTATCTGTCGCCATAATCCCTTCAACGCCCGCAGAGAAGATACGTGTGGCTGCATTGCGGGCGAGAACCGGGTGAATACACGCGACAAACACCCGGTCTGCGCCGTTTTCCCGGAGTAAATCTGACGTTTTCACAATCGTACCCCCTGTCGAGATAATATCGTCCAGTATAACCACATCTTTTCCGGAAACATCGAGTTCCTTTGTCTTTATTGTCACATTATCCCCACTATGCCGGGTTTTTTCTATGTAATCGAAGTCAACGCCAAGATACTCCGCCACGGATCGTACGAGATCGATAGCACCCTTGTCAGGTGCGATGATGACCGGACTGTCCAATCCATCCGTCTTTGTTTTCATCGATGCAAGATGCGCCCCGATCACAGGTGCGGCATCAAGATCAGTGGCGGCTGCATCAAAATACTGGAGCACATCCCTGTTGTGGACATTTATGGTAAACACCTGATCAGCCGTGATTGCGCGTGCAAGCGCCCGTGCACTCACAGACTCCCCTGACTTGAACCGGCGATCCTGCCGCGCGTAACCGAAATACGGGATGACTACATCGATCCTGTCTGCAGCGTCACATGCATCGATCAGTTGCAGTAGTGCGATATAATCGGAATCGGCGGGTGTTGACTGGATGATTACGACGTGATCATCAATATCAGGTACACGAAGGTACTGCTCCCCATCAGGAAAGCGAAAAAATTCAGTGCCTGCCAGGCGACATTGCATTGCTCGGGCGACATTGCCTGCAAGCACCTGGGAAGAGGGTCCGGGTATGATGTACGTCGACGTTTCCATTCTAAGTTCTCACTAAGTAGCGTTGGTTTGATGGCATTAATACCTTTTGATTGTGAGGGGCTTGGGATGAAAGTTTGGGACCGATTTTTTTACGCAGGTATAATATTCATTTTCAGTTAGAATTCACACAAAAACTATTTGTGCGGTAAGCAGACTATCATAACATGATACAGCCCTACGATATCCGGTAAATCGAGGCTTGACATGAAAACACGACACGAGATAAAATCAGACGACGGTGACATGTCATGAAACGAGCATTGATCATTGCAAAAGGCGAAGTTCAGAGGGTTGGATACAGGGATAATGTGGAGAAGATCGCCCGTAAGCTAAAATTGACCGGTTTCGTTGAGAATCTGAAACCTTATGATGTCAAAATCGTTGCAGAAGGTGAACAAGATGCACTCGATGCGTTCATAACTCAAATCAAGATAGAAAAACATCCGATAGCTCCAATATCTGTTGAGGAGCTCGATGTCCGGTTCGAGGCGGCGACCGACGAATTTGTGTACTTCGAGATCAAGCGAGGTGATTGGCAGGATGAACTCGGGGAACGACTGGATGTGGCGGGTGCGCTTCTATATCGGTCTGTGGAACTTGGAGCGAAGTCGGTGGCAATCGGGGAGAAGATGCTTGACAGGCAGGATGTGATGATCGAGAAGCAAGATGGGCACACTCAAATCCTCACAGAGTTCCGTGATCAGACGCTACAGGGATTCGTAACTCCGGACACGAAATACGGAAGAATATCTGATAATATGGGGCGGCTCATCGATGAGATGCAAAACGATCGAAACGAGACGCGTGAAACGATGGCGAAGCTGACCGATGCGATCATCGAACTCGCGAGATCCCGAGAACGAAAGTGACAAATCAGCCGTTGATCAGCTTCGGAACACTTTCTCGAACTTTTGGTTAGCCTCCTAACCGGAGCTTTTGCCTTAAGAGCGCTTGTAAATTGCCGAGAAGTCTTGCGGCGGTGCTGCGCTTGGCAGGTCATTTGCTGACGCCGGTATTAACAGAGTAGTTACAAAACCGTAGCAATAGCTTAAATTATGAACAGAGCATACACATATACCTACAGGTAAAGTAACCAGACACAGGAGGAGGCTTAAAATGGGTGCGGATGCCAGGGATACACGTTTCAACGAATTCAAAGTCACAGCAGGAAATGCCGACACCCCCAGCCATACCCCATATACAAAGGTCGCTGTAGTAGGTGATGATATGATGCGGATCACAAAATACGTTCTGTTGGGGGGTGGCACATGCCCGAATACGTAGCGGATTCATCGGTCTTCATCCTTGGGATGCCACTGCCACAATCACCCCCTGACCAAACAGTCACCACACCTGATGTTTTTCGGGAACTAAAGGACATGCAATCAAAGATGGCGTTTGAGGTGGCGGTGGACAATGGGCTGCGGATTGAGCAGCCGCTACCGCACCTTGTTTCCGAGGTCTGCGATCGTGCGAGAACAACTGGTGACTTTGACCGGCTGTCAGAAACCGATATCGGTCTGCTGGCAAAGACCCTTGAATACAGTGGCATCCTCTGCACCGACGATTATGCGATCCAGAACGTAGCAGAGAGTCTTGGCATCAGAACAGAACCGATTGTGCAGGAACATATCAAGGAGACTTTCGAATGGGGCAAACGGTGTACGGGCTGTGGCAAGCGGTTTGAGAGCGGCGATCAGGTATGCCTGATCTGCGGAAGCCGCCTTGTGGGTTACAGGAAAAAGAGAAAGAGGATTTGAGATGACGGCAATAATTGGCATTGATATCGGTGGCGCAAATACAAAAGTCGCGTCAGCCGACGGAAAGATCACTGAGATACACTACATCCCGTTGTGGAAGGATACGGCGCTTCCCCGCCTGCTATCAGATATTGCAGGGCGGATAAAGCCTGCGATGGTGGGGGTCGTGATGACGGGTGAACTTGCGGACTGCTTTGAGAGCAAGATTCAGGGCATACGGTTTATCTGTGATGCGGTGGACGATGCATTTTCAGAGAGCAAGATATATTATCTTAATAATAAATGCGAATTCACTGGTAGCCCCGATGCAAGCCTTGCTGCGGCAAACTGGGCGGCGTCGGCAGGTCTTCTTGCACAGGACTACGACTGTGTATTCGTGGATGTCGGCAGCACGACAACAGACATCATCCCGATCGCAGGAGGTGTTGCATGTGCAGGCGGAACCGACTTTGAGCGGCTTCAGCGGGACGAACTCCTGTATTCGGGCGTTCTCCGGACAAATGTCGCAACGATTCTGGATCGGATCGTTATGGGCGGCGCCCGGTGCCGGGCATCGTCAGAGCTCTTCGCGATAACGGGCGATGTGCATCGCGTGCTTGGAACGATCGAAGAATCGGATTACACCTGCGAAACTCCGGATCACGCCGGAACAACGGTTGAGGAGTCGATTCGCAGGCTTGCACGGGTCGTCTGTGCGGATACTGACGAGATCAGTGAATATGCGGTGTACGAGATTGCAGAGCAGGTGCGAGATGCGCAGGTGCGAGAGCTTGGAATAGCGATCGCTGCCGTTTTGAAGCGACATGGGCTGGATCATGTCATCGGCACCGGGATCGGCGAGTTTTTGATCAAGGATGCGGTGGATGAGATCGACAGTGTTCCGTGCTCATTTATCTCTGATATGTATGGAGCGGAAGTATCAAAGGTGTTTCCCGCGTATGCCGCTGCAAAACTGGTTGAATCTCAACTTTGAAACCGTGAAAAAAACAGCCACAACTATTCGATTGCCCCCCTCCAAAATTCCAAAAACCGGTACGAGGGGGTGAAACCGATGATCAAGGATAAGTTACCGGAGCAGTCAACGGTTAAAGGAGATTCGTGATTGGGGTGTGGAAGAAAGGGACAGCTCCTGTTCGCAGCACGGTTTGGCTTTGTTTCGGACCGGCTGTCCGGGTGGATAAGTTACAGTATCCTCCCAGTCTTGGGTAGTCCCTGCGTAGTTACGTCCCCTGATAGTAGTTTTAGGTACCTGAGTAGTTACGTCCATTGTTTGTCCCTCCATCTTCCCCCTCGCCACTCCCTCACCTTATCCTCGATCACCAGAATCGCGGGAACCATAAAGAGCGCGGCAAAGAAGCAGAATATCACGCCAAGCGAGAGTGTTCGCCCGAGCCTATCGACTGCAAGAAGCGACGCAAGCGTGAGCGACGCAAAGCAGACCGTGGTCGTGGCTGTAGCTGAGAATAGCGAGTCCCCGACGTTTGTGACCGCAATCACAACCGCATCCTCGATTTTATGGAGCTTCCGCTCTTCCTTGATTCTGTGAACCAGATGGATGCTGTAGTCGATCCCGATTCCCATAACCATCGTAAATATCGTGACCGAGAGTGGAGTAAATGGCAGATCAATGAGCCCCATCGTGCTGATCGTCCAGACGAGAGCTATAACGATTGGGGTGATCGCGATGAGACCGACAAGCGCCGACCTGTAGAAGAGCGACGCCACAACAAAGACTAGTATGAACCCGGCAGTTGTCGTAAGCCCCATCTCAGATTCCATCTGCTCGCCCATCGCAGCATCCATTGGACCCATTCCTGTGAGATGTGCGCTCACACCATCCGGAAACGAGACAGTTCCTACCTCCTGCTCAATTACTGGCATATCAGTGGCTTCTATTGACGCTCCAGCGACATCTAATCTCATAACAGAATAATCCCTGTTAAATTTCGATCTGATTTCCGGATTCTCTTCGATTATATGCTTACTTGTGTAAAGCGTCTGCGGCAGATGCCCGTCGTTTGCAGCAATCATCGCAAATGTGGCAGAGTCCACAGTCTCAATGATCTCTGTTGCGCCAAAGACCATGGCAAGCCTGTGAACAGACCCGAGCACAGCCGGGTCTGCAAGATCGCTCACGGTTCCGGCGTTGTCAAGGGTGATTGCAACGGTCACAGTATCGGTTCCCGAGTAGTCGGACCACATCGACTGGAACGCCGTGATTATGGCGCAATCCTCGGGTATCCAGTTCTCGTTTGACTCATCCATCCGTGATTGTGTTGCAAACGGCGCAATTGCTGCGGTCAGGACAAGGGCGATCACAATCACAAGAACCGGCGACCGTGCCTGGAAGCGCGCAAGGCACCCAAGAGCGTTTCTAACAATTCCCTCGCCACCTGCAGCACTACCTGCGCCATTCGTAGCGCAAGGCGCCCGCTCTTCGGTGTGCTTGAATGCCGCACTCATATACCTTCGTTCGAGGACGAGAAGCGGCGGGAGAATGATCAGGACCGCGAGAAACGCGTACCCGATCCCTGTCGTCAGCAAAAACCCCATCTTCGCGTTCATCGGCATCTTACCAAACGCCATTGCAACGAAACCAGCCATCGTGGTTGCTGCGCTTGCGAAGAGTGGGGGCGCAATTGTTGAGACCGATTCTGCGAGCGGGAAGTCATGACCCGCCCGGAGCAGCTCAAAGAACCTGTGAGTGATGTGGATGCTGTAATCAATCCCCATCCCGACGATCATCGCGCCAAGACCAACTGTGATAGATGCAAGTTCAATACCGATATACCCCATCGATCCTGCGGTCCAGATCACCGACACAAATACCGGAATCAGCGAAAGAATTGCTGTTGCCGGGTGTTTGAGCAGCCGCCAGAGGATTAGCCAGACAAAGATCATGGAGAACGCCATCGTCACCAGCAGATCGCTTGCAATAAGGCTCATGATGAGATTCATCGTCGAAGGACCCCCCGAGATGATCGCTTTTATGCCGATCGGGGTGGGGGTCTGGTCGATGTCGTTGTATATCTCTTTTTCGAGGTCATTAAGCAAGTCCATATCGCCGTTGATGTTTGCGTCGATGTAGACAACAGTTGAACTATATTCCCGGTTCACAAAGCGTCTTGCGACTTTTTCTTCCGCAACCGCCCGTATTGCATCAGGATCGGTCGGAACCTCGCCGTTGTTTGCTGCTTTGAGGAGGTCTGCGAAGCTCGTCACGCTCTCGATGTTCTTCTCCGCTGCGATTGATTGGGAGAGGATATTGAGATACTCGGCGACACGCGGGTCGCGGATGTCGGTTACGGTATTAGGATCGTCACAGTTGTAATCAAGCTCGATTAAGAGAAGCATGATGTCTGTTGACCCAAAATCGCTTGATAGCAGGTCTTGAGTCCGAATACAGTCCGTATCATCGGCAAGCATCCCCTCAAACGCGGGATCCAGCCGCACAGTGAGGGCGCCGTCTGCCATAACTGCCGTTGCGATGAGGACTACGAGCAGGATCAGTACAGGGTACTTTTCTTGCAGATTGGCGAGATTTCTGATGTGTTTTTTTGTGTTCATGTGTGGCGACAGGTTTTTTGATGTTTGTTTAGCGTTTATGTGCCCGTATTTATCACGAATGACACGAATGGACGAATGACACGAATTTATTTCTGTTAATTCACGATACGGACGTATTCAACACGTGGTGTGCCAAAGTTAATGAGAATTCCCAATTTCAAGTCCGTAGCTTTGAGATACGATAGTGTCTGCTGTTTGAATGCATCCGTTATCGCAGATGCGGCTTTCAGCTCAAGGACGATTTTACCGTCCACAACAAAATCAAGACGATGTGTGCCAACGACGTGCTCTTTGTAACGTACTGTGACCAATTTCTGATTCTCAAAGGCGATTTCACGTAGTTCCAGTTCGTATGCCAGCGCATCTTCGTACACGCGCTCGACGAAACCTGCCCCAAGCGTGTTATGCACTTCAAATACAGCTTCCATTACCTGATACGATAGTTCCTTGTAGTAGATTTTAGCTCCTTTCAGCGGTTCACCTCATACTATTCGTGAGATTCGTTTATTCGTGTCATTCGTGATCTCGATGGAAGTTTTACGATCCTTTTGAGATATTTTTTATCACGAATTGACGAATAACACGAATCTATACCATGACATTCGTGAGATTCGTTCATTCGGGTCATTCGTGATCTCTGTGGGCTCAACACCAAACATACCTCCGTTACCCTCGGATCTTAGGAAGTAAAAACCGGTACCCCAGATACAGCAGCATCAGAACCGCCCCTCCAATGAAAATCATAACCAGATTGCTCTGCTTGTCATTAGCCACCGTGATAGGCACCTTTTTGTCGAAGAGATGAATGTCCTCATCTTCAACGCACCTGATCTCGATGTCGAGGAGATATGTCTTGAGCGCAGCGTCGTCCTCAACCTCGAATTTGAGCACAGCCTCTCCAATCTCTCCAATCTCG
>CBDUQO010000086.1:0-9152 GCA_965369365.1 uncultured Methanosarcinales archaeon | reverse complement strand
TCTGGACATTCCCGTCGGAATCTGCAAAGAAAATCGGGCATCCGGCACCGTTTCCAGTAGAACTGCCTTACCGGACGATCCAGCTATATACGTTTGAGGGCGAGGTTGTTCTTGACCCGTTTATGGGAAGCGGGCAGACCGCGATCGCAGCAATAAAGGCGAACCGTCGTTACGTTGGCTACGAGATTGATCACGAGTATGCGAAGCTTGCAGATAAGCGGGCTAAGGAGTTTCGATTGGAATTCAACTCTCCGAAGCTATCTGATTTCGCAGAGACTCAAGAAGAACCGCGCGGATCTGCAATCTCCCCCGCAAGCGCAGTCACCGCCGCAGTCTCTGGCGACGCAAGATAGATGAACCCGCCTGTGCCCATCCTTCCTTTGAAGTTGCGGTTGGCTGTCGAGAGGCAGACTTCGCCCTCGCCGAGCACGCCCTGATGCGCACCAAGGCACGGACCGCAACCGGGCGGGAGTATCACCGCGCCCGCGGAAAGGAGAGTGCTTGCAACCCCGGTCTCAATTGCCTTTAGAAGCACTGATCTGGATGCGGGCGCAACGATTGTCCGAACCGCGACATGTTTCCCGCGGAGAATCTCTGCTGCCGCGTTCAGGTCCTCGAGCCTGCCGTTCGTGCATGATCCGATAAAGACCTGATCAACGGGAGTTCCCAAAACGTCGTCCACCGGATGCACGTTATCGACAGCATGTGGGAGTGCGACCTGTGGGGGAAGATCGGTTACATCAAAGAAGAGTTCATCTGTGTATGTTGCATCAGAGTCCGCATAGACGCAGTCGGGTCGATTTCCTATGAAATCAAACGTCACATCGTCCGGGGGAACGATTCCCGCCTTTGCACCCATCTCAATACCCATGTTGCAGAGCGTCATTCTGCCTGACATCGAGAGACCTGCGATCGTTTCGCCATAATACTCGATCGCTTTGTACGTTGCGCCACCTGCGCCGATCTTGCCGATGAGATGCAATGTAAAGTCCTTTGCGCTCACCATATCCGGGAGCGCACCGTCCACCGTGATTCTGATCGACTGGGGTACCCTGAACCAGAGTTTTCCCGATGCAAAGACTTCTGCCATCTCGGTTGCGCCGATTCCTGTTCCGAACGCTCCGAGCGCGCCGTACGTACAGGAATGTGAGTCTGCGCCGACGATCAGCATTCCGGGGCGTGCAAACCGCTCCGCCATGACCTGGTGGCAGATGCCCTCGCCGACCTCAAATAAGTTGGAGATTCCCTGTTTTTGCGCCCAATTCCGTATCCTGCGCTGGAGATCTGACGTAGTCTCCTTATTCGACGGAACGATATGATCAAATGGGATTACGATCTTATCAGGGTTCCAGACCTTGCTTACGCCCATCTCGGTAAACGCCTTCACTGCAAGCACGCTCGTTCCATCGTGTGCCATTGCACAGTCGATATCTGCAAGCACAAAGTCGCCAGCCAGTGCATCGGTGCCCGCTGCCCGGCTCAGTATATTTTCGCTGATTGTTGGCATGTTATGCCCCCTGCTTAATTTGCATCACTGCGCCCCCCATCTTCTCCGATATCCGCGTACTTGAGCGTCTTTTTGACGCCCTGCTCCCAGTACTCGACCTCTTGCAGGTGCGCATACCCAAGCGCGCTTGTCAGCCTGTGCACCTGCCCAAGCGTATGTTCAGGCACGAACAGGATCGCTTTCTTCGGACATACATCCACGCAAACCGGCGCCCCGCCGCACAAGTCACACTTAAATGGCGTATCTATGTCAGAATGGGCAAAAATTGCACCATTGGGACAGGAAACAACGCATGACTGGCAGGAGATACATCGTTCATCGTCGATTATCACGACACCGTCCTGAACGGAAATCGCATCGACCGGACAGTTGTCCCGACACTTTGGCTCCTTGCACTGCTTGCAGAATATCGGCATCCGGACGACCGGGTGCGGATACAGCGAGATGATACGGATTCTTGATTTCTTCGGGTTGTTTGAGCCGAACGCGTGGATTGCACAGGCAAGTTCGCACAACCTGCACCCCGAACACCTTTCCGGTACGACCGTGAGTCTTTTCATTATGATGCAATTCCTTGTTCCGTGGATTCCTTACGCCACTTGTATCCGGACCGGACCTAGCGCACCCGCATATTTTTTGCCGCCAAACGTAAAGGTAACGGTCACATCCGCGATCTGAAACACTCCGGATGCAGACGTTTTGACGTTCCACGTCTGTTTTGCGGTCTGTCCCGGCGAAAGCGCTCCGAATTTCAGCTTTGTCTTCTTCGCACGAACCGTATCCGGAAATACTGCTGTCACTACAAGTTTCTGGTATGGTTGCTTGTTAAAGTTCTTGACCCAGACATCAATCGTACCGCTGGTGCCCGCATTCATCTGTGAGGGCGCGCATTTGACAAACTTGACGACCTGGGCGGTCTGCAGAATGGTGACTCCCGCACCAGCGCCGCCCGAACTACCTGCACCACCCGCGCCAGCACGTGCCGCCTTCTCCTTTTTGTCGAGGTAGATGCCGACCCCGAGCAGGGCGAGTGCTACCGGAATGATGAATATTGCGTTGTCGGTGAGGATATCGATGGGGGTCTTCTTGATCTCTCCGGTTGACGCCCCAACGGGCAGGGGATCATCCGAAATCTCGGTGATCAGCCAGATCCCTTCGGTGTTCTCGAGTCTGAAGTACTTGGTCACCGCCTCCGCGCCTGCGACATTGTTAGAATTCGGATGATACTCGATTTCAGTGTAATTTGCAATCACCACAGCTTGATTGCCTGAAACCGTCTGGTTTAACGTGATATTGGCAATATCCTTGTTCGCCACATTCTCCACGCGATCCCATGTCAGCATGAGGTAACCCTTCGACATATAGCCACTCTCCACGACACGTGACGCGGTTGTATAGTCATTTTCGCTTTTTGCTTCCAGATACGTCCGAACGGCCATCGATTCGAGCTCCTCTGACTCGACGCAGCCTGAACATATCAACCCCAGCAACAGTACCGATACGGTCAACAAAAACGCGGTGACCTTCGTTTTATCGATATTATAGCCCCCCTTTTTTTCCATAAAATGAAAAATAAAACGTTGACCCGAGGATGGGGCAACGTTTTATCATCAAACACTCAAGACTTTAACCACGGCATCATCGCACGGAGTTCGGACCCGACTTCCTCGATCAGATGTTCCTTCTCCTTGCGTTCAAGCGCGTTTAGTACAGGGCGTCCTGCCTGGCTCTCAAGAATCCACTCCTTTGCAAACTCGCCGGATTGGATCCTGTCGAGTGCTTCATACATGGCGTCCTCGGATTGTTCGTTGATAATTTTCGGACCGACCGTGAGCCCGCCGTACTCTGCGGTGTTGGAGACAAGATCCCACATCCTTGGAAGCCCGCCCTCGTGGATCAGGTCAACGATCAACTTCAGTTCATGCAACGTCTCGAAATAGGCGATCTCTGGCTGGTACCCCGCCTCAACAAGGATTTCAAACGCCATTTTGATCATGCAGGTAACACCGCCACACAGGTCAACCTGTTCCCCGAAGAGGTCTGTCTCGGTCTCCTCGGCAAACGTTGTCTCGATCAATCCCGCCTTCGTGCACCCGATCCCTTTCGCGTATGCAAGCCCAATCTCCTTTGCCTTGCCTGTCGCATCCTGATAGACTGCAAGCAGTCCCGGAACGCCGTTACCCGCCTCAAACATCACGCGAACCATGTGTCCGGGCGCTTTTGGCGCAACCATGAAGACATCAACATCCTCTGGCGGTATGATCTGATTGTAATGGATGTTAAAGCCATGTGAGAACACGATTGCATTGCCTGGCTCGATCCCTGGCTCTATTGAATCTTTGTAGACCTGTGGCTGGAGTTCATCAGGCACGAGGAGCTGGATGATGTCTGCTCGGGCTGATGCATCCTCTATCGTCGTTGGCTCCATGCCAGCCCCCTTCACCAGTTCACGCTCGCGCTGTATCCACGGTTCATCACCGCTTTTGAGCCCGACGATCACATTTAATCCGGAATCCTTGAGATTCTGCGCTTGTGCATGACCCTGGTTCCCATATCCAATCACCGCGATCGTCTTACCCTTCAGGACGCCCAGATCTGCGTCATTGTCATAATATATTTGCACCATATACGTACCTCGTTGTTATCCGTTGATTTGGATCGTATTAATTCTTTTGTGCATCGTTATCAATTGCTTGATGGTGGGTGTGGATGAATGCGGGAAAACGCGGGGTATAAGTAGAAAGACACTTCAGCAATATACAAACCAAACGGAGGCGAAATATATGTGTAGTGTTGGCGATGTTGTCGGTATCGACGTGCAAACGCTCTCAACGAGTGAGTATGAATGTCTGGACTGCAACAACAAGTTCAAAGGAATCGGAAAGAAAGTCAAGTGCCCCACCTGTAAATCAAGCAATGTCCATAAGATCGGATGAGTTTGTCCGGATCGGTTTCGATGAGATTCTGTATCTCTCCGGGAGGGATGGCATAATCGGCGTCGTGAAAGCAGGCGTCGGTCAATGGTTCATCGAAACCGAAGATGAAGAGATTGCACTCTTCACAGAAGAGGATGATCTCTTTGTTGCATCGGGATTTGGCACAGATGAGCAGATCGTCAAGGGAATTGGGTGTATGCTATATCTGGTGCGGGACGTTGGCTCTCCATTGATCGTTCTTCCGAAGGATCATCCGGCAAGCGGCAGACTCAAGATCGTTGTCTCAGCAGGCGCTATGACCACCATCCGTTGCGATATTACGCCTGGAACGCACCCGGAGCAGGATGTGCTGTGCGGCGGCGGCGAGTTTGATGGGGTGCGGATCACTGGAGTTGCGGGTGGCGTGCGATTGCATAACATCGACCCGGGCAAGATTGATATACGGACATCGAAGATATAAGAATCATGAGTGAAAGTATAGCGGCTGGAGACACGGTTCAGTACGGCAGTACTGGCACGATTGGCAAGGTGAAACGATTCGACCAGCGAGATCATGAAACATGGGCGCTTGTTGATAGTAGCGATCTGTGGTACAGGACAGATACGCTCAAAGTTCTCGAAGGCGAGGTTGAAACAAAGGAATGGGATAAAACACTGACGCTTGACGAACTTAAACAAGCTACCGAGCGCAATATGGACCGAATTAGTCGTGTTCAGGAAATACTGGAAGTAGAACTGTGTGAGAGCGGTGGATGAAACCGCGTATCGGCGTTATCATCCACGGTCCCGAGATCATTGATTCAGACGGCGCGCGCCTGGTGCTGGACATACTCATGGCGCATTATGAGGTAGAGGCATTTCTTGGCGGGACGATGGGGCGTACCGCGGTCATCGATGCGTATCTTGAAGACCGGATCGATATTACCAGAAGAGTGGGTCTGAGCGAGGCGATTAATTCATTGCAGGGCGTGGACGCCACCTTCCTGCTGAATCGCGGAAAGACAGTCGATAGTGGAATTGCGTTTGGCAGGATCGTTATGTCGCGCACGAAACATATCCCCATAATCCAGATCGAACGCCCGATGGATGATGATGGCGCGGTCATCCCGTGGAACGATGCCTTGCCGTGGGCTAAGCAGGTTGCAGGGATGCTAAATCTGCCGATCAGGATGCCACCTGCAGCGCAGGATGTACTGCTGGTGCGCACCGATAGAACAGGTGGAGACGGCAGAACCCCTGGTGCCGGTGGAGATCAGACAAGGAGAATCATTCAGGGTGTTGTGCCGGGTGAGACCATCCGGATTAATGGAATCGTCGTCGGAATCGCCATATCCGACGATGTCGAGATCGTGGTTGCGGATGGCAGGATTGTGAATATTGCTGGCGCAAGAATAAAGGAGCACGGCATCGAAAAACTCGGGAGGATCGATCCTGGCACCGCACTGGTCAGGACCGGATCGATCCGGCGGACCGATCACGTACCAAGAATCGGTACGGCAGAGAGGCGGCGCACAAACCTGTGTGTCGTGCTGATTGATCATGATGCCGAATCCACCTTTGAAATTGCAGCAGACGCAGATCTGGCGATTACCATAGGTGATGACACAACCGCCATCGCAGGAGATCTTCTCTACCGTCATGGAATCCCAATCATTGGCATCACCGATTTGGATATCGACAATGTTCTCACAAACACAACTATTTTTCCCGGATCCGCGGTTCTGCGGGTCGAATCCGGGTATGATGATATTGTTGGGGGTATGGTGCAGGATACGGTATTTGGAGGGATGGCTCGGATGAGAGCCTCTTCGATTGACTCGGTCAAGGAACAGGTGATCGCCATAGCCGGGGAAAGGTTGATCGAGGTCGTGTCGTATTGATCTATTTAATGTGGTTAGCTGGAAAGGCTAAACACGCACCATTAACCATTCCTGGATTGGCACACTACCAAAAGTTCCAAATTACACTTGCGGAGTGGTGTAAAAACCGGTCGAGTTTTGACATGGCATTCCGGGTAATGTTTAAGATGTTGCCAATCCGTTGCTATGATATGCTATTTCATGCCATGCCATGCTCCCGGACCTGCTCACTCGTCTATTCTGTCCCGTGGTGTGGCATATCCCACAGCCATAGACCCGCCCGGAGGCGCGTGGAGCTATGAGGTTGGCAGCGCTGGTTTCGGGCGGCAAGGATGGCTTGTATGCTGCATATCTTGCCAGCAAGGGTGGGGATGGTGAAATAAGTGTCGTGGTTGCGATAAAATCGCTCAATCCGGATTCTTACATGTACCACGTCCCGAATATCGATCTTGTCAAGCTTCAGGCAGAGACGATGCAGATTCCCCTTATCTTTAGGGAGACTTTCGGAGTGAAGGAAGATGAGCTTTCCGACCTAAAAGCTGCTTTAGCAGAAGCAAAAGCTATATATGGGGTGGAAGGCGTCGTTTCAGGAGCGATATACTCTAATTACCAGAAGACGCGGATTGAGGGCATCTGCGCCGAACTTGGTCTGGTGAGCCACGCACCACTATGGAAGAGGAATCCTGGGGAACTCTGGAATGAGATGTTTGATGCGGGGTTTGAGGTGCTGATCTCGGCTGTTGCCGCCGACGGGCTTACGGAGGATTGGCTCGGGCGGATAGTAGATAGAGATGCTTTTGATGAGCTGTGCGATCTCCATGGCACCTGCTATGTTTGCACAGGGGGCGAGGGTGGCGAGTTTGAGACGTTTGTCACATATTGCCCGTTTTTTAAGGAGAAGATCGTGATTGAGGAGTCGCGGAACGTGTGGGATAAACAAACAATGAGCGGGCAATTAGTCATCGAAAAAGCCGCCAGAACTCCCGCGTCGTCAGAACAGGCGGTTGGATCGCACAACCACGCTTAGATGTGGAGTTGCGACGGTCTCATCGGCACCATGCACCCGCACACACCTGCACCATGCTGCACCACGCAACTACGACCTCTCGAAACCATCTGAACAATCTAAACCCTTTTGTAGTAGCCCGGTGTATGACAGATGCGAGGTATTTCTATGGAACTGAATGGAGTAGAGATCGAAGATACATACGCAGAAGCCTTTGGTATCAAGGTTGCAAGGGTACTGATCACTGGCGCGAGCAAGCACTGGGCAATGGTTGCTGCGACCGAGGCGACAGGATTCGGGACATCTGTGATCCTGTGCCCGGCAGAGGCTGGAATTGAGTGCGTGGTCGATGGCAGCGAGACACCGGACGGACGTCCTGGCGTCTACATCCAGATATGCACATTCGGATACAAGGCGCTTGAGGAACAGTTGCTAAATCGGATCAGTCAGTGTGTGCTCACAGCACCAACGACTGCTGTGTGGAACGGGCTTCCTGATGCGGAGAAGCAGTTTGATACCGGATTCAAGCTGAAGTTCTTTGCGGATGGTTATGAGTCAGAACTTGAGGTCGGCGGGCGCAAGGCGTACGCGATCCCGATGATGGAAGGAGATTTCATCATAGAGCACGGAATCGGCGCTGTTGAGGGCGTTGCAGGCGGCAACTTCTTCATCCTCGCAGACAACCAGATGGCAGGGCTTGCGGCAGCAGAGAACGCAGTGGAAGCGGTCATGAACTGCAAAGGCTCAATCACGCCGTTCCCTGGTGGAATTGTTGCGAGCGGCTCCAAGCCTGGTGCTGACAAGTACACGTTCATGAAGGCAACAACGAACCAGCGGTTCGCCCCAACACTCAAAGACAAGGTCGAGGACACAAACATCCCTGCAGATGTAAATGCAGTCTACGAACTCGTGATCAATGGTGTTGACCTCGAGGCTGTGACTGTTGCAACCAAAGCAGGAATTGAGGCTGCTGTGAAGATTCCGGGCGTCAAGAAGATCACTGCTGGAAATTACGGCGGAAGTCTGGGCGCGTTCAAGGTTAATCTGGGCGATCTCTTCTGAGATCGTCTCTCCTTTTTTATTTTTTAACGTGGGTTAATTCCACGGTTCTTTACAAATTGTCATAATGGGGCTGGAAATGATGGCGAATGGTAAAGAAAAAAAGAAGGTATATCGCTCGGTGAAAGAGTTTGAGATGGAGATCTTTCCGAAATCCTACGCAGATCGGTTGGCAACGAAGAAAAGCGAAGACCCTCGTGCATTTGGAGCTTGGATTGGCGGAAGAACTCCTGGAAGATATCAGGCAGCGATTGGCAAAGTGAAAAGAAACGAAAGGATACAATGATCTCCAAAAATGATAAGCTTCTGATATTAAAATACGCAAAAAAATACAAATTGACAAGAGTAATACTCTTCGGCTCATCCCGAGAAAGAAAAGACGCGAACGATATAGATATCGGCGTAACTGGGTTGGCACCCGAATCATTCTTTGATTTCTGCTGGGAGTTGTATAGAGATCTGTCCAAGCCGCTGGATGTCGTCGATTTGAGCAAGGATTGTTTATTTAACCGACTTGTAGAACGAGATGGGGTGGTGCTGTATGGTTAGCATAGAAGAGAAGGTCCATGCCGAAATGGAGAATATCACAACGGTTCTGACTGAAATAGAGAAAGTAAAGGATATGCCGCAGAAGGAACTCGTGGTTCTTGTGGGGCTGGGCGCATATCTTCAGAGCGTCTATACTGGAATGGAAAACATTTTGAAACAATTATTATTATATAAAAAGATACCAGTGCCCAACACGCCCACGTGGCACAAGGATTTATTGAATCTGGCTGTCGGAC
>CBDUQO010000085.1:0-9263 GCA_965369365.1 uncultured Methanosarcinales archaeon | reverse complement strand
TCCTGGTGTATACAACGTAATCGTTGTTGCAACCGATGCATCAGATAATAACAATACTGCTACGGACGACTCGGCAACGTACGAGGTGCGACTTCCAGTGACTCTGTCCATAGAAGATATTGCCATAAGACAAGGATGGGATGTGACGGTTCCAATCATGGTCTTTGACGTGGTAGATATGGGTGGCTGCGAGGTCAATTTCGTGTATGATTCGACAGTCGTTTATGTGACCGAGGTCACCAGAGGGGACATGAACTTCTCGTTTGAGTACAATATCAACAATGGCTCCGGATGGATGCGTGCAAACGCACTTGACGTGGATGGAGTAAGTGGAGATGTAGTCTTTGCATACGTCACCCTCAGCGCTGTTGGCAACAAGGGCGATACATGCGAGATGGAGTTTGAGGATAGTCTATTGGTTGACGCATCCTTCGGTGAGATCACCCACATAAAGGATGGTGGAATTTTTAGCATAGTGTCGAACATGCTACCAACGGTGACAAACGTATCCGCAACTCTTGATACGATACTCTACGACAACGGCAGACCCAGAGCGCCTGGAACAGACATCAGTTTGCTGAATGCTTATGTGACTGACGAGGATGGTAACATCACAGGGGTCACTATCGATCTCTCATCGATAGGCGGATTGTCTGACCAGCCGATGACGCACGTAGCAGGGGACATGTGGTCGATTATCACGAACGCAACAGAGGTTGCCATTAATGCTCCGGACTTCATCAATCAGTTGACCATCACTGCAACCGATAACGATGGTGGCATCAGCGATCCGGTGATCCTCAATCTAACCGTCCTTAAGAGGGGCGATGTGAATAGAGATGGTTTCGTCGACAAGATGGATGCGGATTACCTATCCCGCTATCTGGCAGGTCTGGAACCGGAAGTCTCGATACTGGTTGGCGATGTCGTGGGCGAATCTGGAAACCCCCTGGGTAATGGCGTTGTGGATTTAATGGACGCATTGTACTTAGCAAAGTACACAGAAGGTATGGTAGAGGCGCCTTGAGCTCCTCTCCCTCTTTTTTTTTTCTGATACCATGACACGATTTATACAACTAACCGGTTTAGGCATCCTTATGCTCATCTCAATATCGCTGGTATCTGCGTCTGAAACAACCATCGGCATCGATGATTACAGCGTCAAATCAGGCGACACGATCACAGCACCCATCAGGATCAACGATACTATGATGCTGGGCGGCTGCGAGATCAATTTCACGTATGATCCTGCGGTAGTTCATGTGACCGGCGTTACCCCGGGAGACCTGCGTTACTCGTTTATGTCCAATGTCAACAACGGTTCCGGATGGATGCAAGCAAACGCGCTTGACACGGCGGGGCTGAATGGCGATGTGACCTTTGCGCATATTAATCTCACTGCAGTAGGCAATGTGGGTGATATGAGCCTGCTAAACATCACATCTGCAAACCCCATTGACATAAACTACACCGATATAGCATACACAGTGGACAACGGATCATTTAAGATCATATCGGCAAACGACATGAAACCGCCAGAGATAACATCGGTGGTGATTGATCCGGAGGTTACTCCGCCGAATGGGTCGATCGACGTGACGGTTACCGCAACCGATGAATCAGGAATGGCGAGTGTGACTGCTAACGACATTATGCTCGCGCTCACTGCTAACGACACATACATTGGCACGATAACAGCGGCAGGCGCCCCCGGCACATACAACATAACCGTTGTTGCAACCGACGCGTCAAACAACAGCAATGTGGCTACAAACAACACAACGACATACGAGGTAAGACTTCCGGCAACCCTGCACGTCAAAGATGTCGTTGTAAGACCGGGAGAGACTGTGACCATTCCGATCACGGTCTTTGACGCTGCGAATATGGGCGTCTGTGAGCTTACGTTCACTTATGATCCAACAGTGGTTCGTATGACTAATGTTAGCAGGGGTGACATGCGTTACTCATTTAAGTCTAATGTCAACAACGGTTCCGGATGGATGCGTGCAAACGCGCTTGATGTGGGTGGACTAAGTGGAACCGTGACCTTTGCACACCTCACCCTCACCGCTGTTGGCAACAAGAGCGATGTGAGCAAGATGGAGTTCGGGGATAGCCGGTTGTTTGATGTATCCTTCAGGGAAATCGTCCACATCAGGCGGAATGGAACGTTTAGCATCCGGGAGAACATACCGCCAGAGGTGACATACGTATCTGCAACTCCGGATACGATACTCTACGCAAGCGGCAGACCCAGAGCCCCCGGAACAGGCATCACTTCGCTGAGTGCCCGGGTGACCGATACGGATGGTAGCGTTACAAAGGTCACTATTGATCTCTCATCGATAGGCGGATTGTCCGACCAGCCGATGACGCACGTCTCAGGGGATCTGTGGGAAGTAACCACGAACGCAACAGAGGTTGCTATTAATGCCATGGACTTCACCCACCAGTTGACTATCACTGCAACCGATAACGAGGGCGGCATCAATGATTCGGTGAGCAACACTCTTACAGTCCTTAAGAGAGGCGATGTGAACGGCGATGGTCTCGTCGACGATATGGATGCGGATTACATATCCAACTGTGTGGCAGGTCTTGAACCGGACGCCTTGAATCCACCAGATGTGCTGGTAGGGGATGTCGTGGGCGAAGCCGGAGACCCGGTGGGCGACGGTGTTGTGGATATGCTGGACGCACTATACATAGCGATGTACGCAAGTGGCGAGGCGGAGGAACCTTAATATCCTCTCCCTCCTTTTTATTTTTATTATGACACGATTGATGCAACTTGCCTGTTCAGGCATCATTATACTCATCTCGATATCGCTCGTATCTGCATCCGGAACGACCATCGGCATCGATGATTACAGTGTCGAATCCGGTAACACGGTCACCGCACCTATAATGGTCAACAATACGGTGATGCTGGGTGGTGGCAATATCACTTTCACTTATGACTCCACAGTAGTCCATGTGACCGATGTCCTTCAGGGCGATTTGCGTTACTCGTTTAGGTACCGGATCGATAATGGTTCGGGCTGGATGTGCGCAAATGCGCTTGACGTGGATGGACTGAGCGGAAACGTTACCTTTGCGCATCTTGCGCTCACCGCGGTGGGCGATGATGGGGATACAAGCCCGCTAAGCATCACATCCGCAAACATCTTTGATATAGACTACACGACGATAGCATACACGGTGAACAATGGATCGTTTACGATTTCATCCCGAGACCTCATGATCTCTGACAAGTCCGAATCGTGGGTAGTTATGGATGATAGGACATACAACATCCTGTACACCGTGACAAACACAGGCTCTGGTGACGCAGGCGCAAGCACAACCTCGGTTACGATCGATGGAGTCCATGCTGCAATTGGTGTGGTTCCGGCATTATCGCCGGTTGAGAGCCACACAGCCACACTCGGACCGTTTACGATGACCGGTGACAACGATATGATCGAGGTCTGCGCTGACCGGGATGATGTCGTCTCCGAGAGCAATGAATACAATAACTGCAAGGAGAACAAATTCGAGAGTCCGGTCCCGGTTCCTGTACTCGCACCTACCGGACTGGTAGCACTGATCGGCTCGCTCATGATCGTTGCTGTGAGACGTGTGAGGAAGAATAGGTGATGTCATCCATCGTTTCCTTTCTTGCAATTGTATGCGTTTAGCTGAGGTGAAAAAACTACGGCTCTCTGGTATCTTGAGTTGCAGTGACCAACGCTTATAAAGAGGTTGCCCATTTTATCCGAATCTTCACACTTTGATTTAGGAGATTTTCCGAGAATTTAGTTCATTTATAGGTAGTTTTATCACGAATTGCACGAATGGACGAATGGCACGAATTTGTTCCAGCTTAGCATTCGTGAAATTCGTTTATTCGTGTCATTCGTGATCTCTAAGACCTCAATGCCTCACAGGTACAATTCATCTTGCGAGCTGCTTGTAACTTGAATTACCATAGAGCCAAAAAGTCTCGTTGTTCCGCATCAGCTAAACACATACCAATAAAGCAATTATCTTTAAAAACTCAAAATCGCAAGCATTAGCCACTACCTATCGTTTGCAAAAACCTGCGGAATATACGATTCAGAGCTTAATTCGCACCCGCTCATAGAAGTGCCATCCGGTCGTCACAAAGAGCGCAGGCTCGTTAGCATGTGTAATATTGATAGTATCGCCAGCGCGTACCGGCTGTGTGTACTGCCCGTCGATCACGATAGCAGCGCCCTCGGATGCGTGTATCGGCTTGACTGTGATCTCGCTCTCGGCGCAGACCACCCATGGTCTCGATGACAGCTTGTACGGCGCAAGCGGTACGATGATTGTGCCATCCACCCTCGGATCGACGATCGGACCTCCCGCGCTCATCGCATAAGCGGTAGATCCTGTTGGCGTTGCGATGACGATGCCGTCAGCGCGTAGTTCGTCAAGCTCATGACCATCCACCAGGATGCGGAACGCAAACATCTTAGTCGGTGACGTTGTGACGAGTGAGGTTGTGACAATCACTGCTTCATTGGTGGCGCAGGGGAGAAAATCCCCATTGATGTGTATCGCAAGCCGCATCCGCTCCTCGACCTTGAAATCAGCTAAAACCTCGTCAATCATCGCAAGTGCGTTTTCTGATGTGGCGTCTGCAAGAAAACCGACCCTGCCAAAATTAACTCCGAGAACCGGTATCTGCTTCTTAAGTTTCTGGATGGTGCGGAGGATTGTACCGTCGCCTCCGATAACGATCAGGAGATCCGCCTGTAACTCCTCTATATGCAAACCGCCTGTGCCAAGTTCGGATGCGGTGTCGTGATCGAGTATAACCTCCTTAATCGAGGGGTTCGATTCAAGATGGTTCTGTATACGCCCTGCCAACCGGATTGCGTCAGGCTCATCACATTTGGAAACAATTGCTACCCGTTTCACGATCTCATCCATGCTCACCAAAAAACGCCTCACAAACATTTGAGCGGGCGCATCACATTAGTCTTTTGTCTACTCTACTCTGGCGCCGGATGATTGGATGTTACCTGATTACCTGATCTCCGGAGTTCGGGACTACAACCTATAAATAAAAAGTAACCCCGCCGGGGGGTGCCGGCGGAATTGTATCCTCGTATCGTGGAATCGCACGATCAGATATCAGATCGGTGCATGCCCGTTCGTGTGACAGGTCATACAGTCAACGTCCACAACAATATCCTTGTGCGCATCAGCATGGCAGTCGATACATGCCTTTGCTCCGATGTGCTCGATGTGACAGTCGGTGCAGTTCAGATCCGCGTGTTTGGTCGGATATGTGATGAACTCCTCCTTGGTGTCTTCGTGGCACAACATACACCGCTCGCTGGTCACGATCGCACCGAACTTGATCACTGTCGGAGCATGTGGGTTATGACAGACCTGACAGTCTGCCAGCTCTGATCCGTGTTCGAGAACGTGGCAGTCCAGACATGCCATGGATTCGGCATGATCCTTGTGACAGGAGTAGCATCCATCCCCGATCAATGGCGCATCATAACCGTGCGTCGTCGGACTCAGTGTGTATCGTCGAGCCTCATAGCTGGTGTCCTTCGTCGCATGTCCGCCACCGGATGTGGTGAACTCGGTATACTGAGTCTCATGGCAGTCAGCACAGCCATAGCTGGTGTCTGCGGCATGGGCAGGATGACAATCCCGGCAGTCGCCTTCTACCAGCTCGGTGGCATGTTGGTAATCACCATGGCATATCCTGCACTCTGTATACATCGGTGCAACAGGTGTGTTATGACAGCGTATGCATTCAGTTGATAGCATTCCCTCGTGTAGCTGCATGCTCTCCGGTGCCTGCGATTCCGCAAGGTCCCTGAGGCACTTTCCGGAATACGGCTCAGCACGTTCGCCTCTCTGATCAGGAACGATCGCATTGAATACAGCAGGCCATATACCAGTTCCTGCCATCTCCTGAGTACACTCCGGATTATGACAGCCACCACACTGCTGCATCTCGATCGATGCGTCTGAGTCATAGACGACAATCGAGATAATGACCAACCCAAGAACCATCAGCATCAGCACGGCAAATAATTGAGTTTTGTTCATGGTAGGTTCCTCAACATTATCATAAGATGATAGTAAACCACATCAAATTCCTATAAATATGTTTCGGCGTTTGCCATCAGATTGAAGTAATGTTTGATCGCAAATATGTAATATGGACTTTGAAGAACTGCGCAACACCTTGAAACTGGAGCAGAAATCGAAACTCGCAAAACTCGAGCCCGACTTTTATGAAAGTGTGCGCACGTATCTTGATGGGCTTCGTGAGGAGCAGAAAACCGCATCTGGTAAAGAAGCCCAGTTTCTTGCAGACGAACTTGAGACTGCAAGCGATCGTTTGCAGCGCATCTTCAATCTACGGATCGGAAAGATCGTTAATCTTGCATCCTTGAGCATAATGGGGGAGATTGGTGGCATCAAGCAGGACATTAATATGATGACGCAAATTGAGCGTGACATCTATGATTCAGTGCTTGGCGCGGTGCGGCAGGGCTGGAGTGCGATTGAACAGACTATTGCTGGCGAGTGTGTTGCAACTGGGGCATCAGTTGCACCAATTACCCCGGTCGCACCTGTTACTCCAGTTACATCGGCTGCACATGTCCCGCCTGTTGAGTCTGTCGAGTCGGTCACATCGGTACCAGAAGAGGTAGCCAGTAGACAATCGGAAGATGCAGGAGATGTTAGGGGGGTCGAAAGGGTTGAAACAGTGAATTCCAGCGCACCGGAGGGTTACACGATCGTGCGCGTGTTAAAGAGCATTCCCACATTCGTGGGCACGGATAGCTGCCATTACACCCTTGCAAAGAACGATGTGGTGACACTGCCCGATCTCCATGCAATGGTGCTGTGCAAGCGAAGGGCAGTGCTGCCGGTTGAGATGCCCTCAGAATCCGGGTGAGCTCAACGCCTGGGACAACATGCCCTCGCACTAAAGTCCCGAGCCGGTAGCGACACGCCGGATCAAGTCCGCCAGCAGCCCTACCAACGACGGTACTACATGACTGCTATATTGGTTTTGGTGGTGGATTTCATACGATGGATCGCTCAGTTGCCGGATACACGTGAGCCCGATTCCACAAGTGTTCGGTAAGCAATCTTACTACAAACTGCGGAAGATATCTCATTTGTAGTGCGACTCTTCCCACACATCCTCGCTTGCAAGCTCCATCTCCTGCGATGGTTCGGAATCAATGAGCTCTATTGCCCGCTGCACAACCTCCTCAACGCCATGTCCGGTCTCTGCTGATATCTGGCACTCCCAGTCACCATGAAAGTCGGCGAGATCACACTTGTTTGCAACAGCAAGAACCGGGATTGCAAGCGTTTGCTCGATCTCATGAAGTAGACTGAGCTGAGCCGTTAGCGGATACCCACAGTGCTCGGCAGGGTCGATCAGAAGCAGTACGATGTTGCCTACGTGTTTCAGCGCCGATATCGCCTGCAACTCAATCACATTACGGGACTCAAGCGGGCGATCAAGGAGACCGGGCGTGTCCACAACCTGATACCGCGTTCTGCCACGATAGAAATGCCCTATGTAAATCCCCTTCGTTGTGAATGGATACGTGGCGATCTCGGGTTTCGCATCGGTCACGCGCCTTACGAAACTTGATTTGCCCACGTTCGGGTACCCTGCCACGATGATTGTCGGAACCTCTGATATTTCCGGAAGTTTCCGAAGTTTACCCCGCGCATCATTCAGAAAGTGCAGATTTTTATCCACTTCGTGCACGATCGAGGCGATCCTGGCATAAGCCTGCTTCCTGACGTGAACCGAGTTTTCCGGTCGCATCATCTTCTGATATTCGCGTGCGATCGAGCGAACCTTATCTCCTGCCCAATGCACGGATGCAAGCGACATTTTGAGCTTTTCGACCCCAACGATTATATCTGTCAATTCGTAGTAAAACTGGGACAGTTCGTCGAAATTGGGGAAGTCATGCACGGTTTTTAGTAGACGAATCGACAGAACATCCGCTACAGTCTGAACCATCGACCGCTGGATACTGACGACTCCCCGCCCCTTTCCTTCCTTTGCAGGGCGTAGAGCGCGCTTGAACGCTTGATCAAGTAGCTCATCAGCGGTCGGTACGGTGCGCAATCGTTCGTAGATCATGGTGAACCTTCTTTCACCGCATCGGCATTACCTTTACCGTGACCAATAAGGTGAAATAGTAATCGAGTCATCAAGAACCTGCGATGGTTAAGGTTGGCGTACATGTATCGATTGCAGGCTCGATAGACCGGGCAGTCGGAAGGGCGCAGAAGATGGGCTGCGACACATTCCAGATATTCACGAGAAACCCGAGGAGCTGGCGGTTCAAGGATCTCTCAACCGAACAGATCGAAAAGTTCACGCAAGGGATCAAGGAGTCGGGAATCTACCCGCCGGTTGCACACATGCCATATCTACCAAATCTGGCGTCGCCGAAGGAGGATGTCTACAGCCGCTCAATCGACACCCTCACAAACGAGATTGCACGGTGCAGCGCGCTGAAGATCCCGTATCTTGTAACTCATCTCGGAAGCCATCTCGGGAAGGGAATGGAGGGCGGCTTCGGGCGCATAATATCTGCCGTTAATGCGGCAACCTGCGAAAACATGGACGTTACGCTCCTTCTTGAGAACACGGCTGGCACAAAGAACAGCATGGGCGGGAGCTTTGCAGACATACAACGAATCATCAACGGGCTGGAGCGCGACGAGCTTGTAGGCGTGTGTTTTGACACCTGCCACGCGTTCGCTGCCGGCTACGAACTCAGAACCACTGAGGCGCTGGATGAAACGATCGCTGAGTTCGACCGGACAATCGGACTCAGACGGCTGAAACTCATCCACCTGAACGACTCGAAAGGCGCCCTTAACTCCCGAGTCGACCGACATGAGCATATTGGCATGGGCGAGATTGGGGAAGACGGGTTCAGAACCATATTACACCATAATGTCATTAAAACGCTCCCGATGATACTTGAAACTCCGGTCGATGAGCGGAGGGACGACATCGGAAACATCCGGGCGGCGCGGATGCTTGCTGAGGAATGATGTGTGGACCGGGGCGAGGGGTGATGCACGCCCTGGCTGCAAGGTATCGATCATCTTGATTCTCGATATGATCAAAAGTCAATCCGGAGATTAGGTACATGCCATCCGGAGACATTACAGGCTCTATGGTAATTCGAGTTACAAGCATCTCGCAAGATGAATTGTGCCTGTGG
>CBDUQO010000084.1:0-9271 GCA_965369365.1 uncultured Methanosarcinales archaeon | reverse complement strand
TACCTTTTGGCATATATACTACTTATGTGTTCAATACCTATTAAATCTTTTGGTAGGTATGTGTATCTAACTATAAATATATATTGATGAAATGATATAATATTAGTGAACTTGACCAGTTACCAGAAGATAATAAAAAGTCTCTAAAAAATGTGTTAAAATACTCATGCACCCTCCTGATGCCTCGGCGCCTCAGCCCGAGGTCTTTGACTTTAAAGGAGGATGGTCGAATGTCTTATTTCAGTATGACTGGTGCTGAGGTTGTCAGTATACATAGGCAGGCAAGGGATATCGCTAAAGAGATAGGTGTGCCATATCCGGAAATGTTACACTTCTTATACAAGCACGAACCTGATGGGAGTTGTCGATGTGTAAACTGCCCTATGTGTTAGTCAAACTTGGAAAAGATACAAAAATATATCTTATATTCCGCAGGTGTTTTTGTAAGAAGATCTATTTTTGCAAATGGTGGATAGTGGCTAATGATTGCGATGTTGAGTCTTTTAAGATAATTGCTTTATTAAAATACGTATTTCTACATAAACATGTAAAGCACTCTTTGTTGAAATTGGGTAGGTTGTGCCACTACAGTATAAAAATAATATTTTTTGGATATCTAAAAACGTTATCAGTAGAAATTATGCAAAAATGGATGGTGACCTGCGGAATGTGAGTTAAATTCAAGTAGTTTAATTGATACTAATTGGAAAACATTTAAATGCAATGAGTTCCACTGTTATTAATTAGGTGACCGATAATGGCTAAAAGACAGATATGTTTCACTATCGAAGAAGATATAGTGAAAAAAATGGAAAAAATACGAGATACTACGGGCATTCCAGTGAGCAAGCAGATCGAATTGTCTCTAAAAGGATACAAAATTGAAAAAGTAGAGCAAAACTAACATTCGGTGCTCGTCAATGTCAAATATTGAATTGAGTTTGGGCATCGTCATCGGTATCATTCTAACTTCAGTAGTCGGTCTCGCCAAGGAAATTATAATCAGAGAATACAACGCCAAGCGGGACAATTCGTTAAGAATAAAGAATATCCGGGAAGATTTAAAAGCCGACATCAAGACTCTATGCGCAATCTGGGAAAATTACAAAATTTCAGAAAGTATGCACAAAGAATTTCGAAGAGACATGTAAGATCAGACCCGGAGGGTAATTGAGGTCTATACCGCTTTTGCAAAGGATTTGGATACTGTTTTGATATCGGATCTTCGAGAAGTTTGCTCAAAATTCATAAAGCTCATCGAAACAACGTCTGAAATTGGTGATACTACCTGATTTAAGGAGATGGAAACGGATGGAGATGAACTCTGTGAAGAATTTGACAAGATCGTTCAGGACAAATTTTGAACGGTATCATTCACCACAAACAGAAGGGTGGCGCACCAATCATGAGTGCTGTTAAGTTATTTGATAGACAGAGATCAATGTACGTCGCCTAAACAAGCGTGTTGTAGCTTTGCGCAATCTTCCGGCACCATTCCATATTATTCCACAACCCCCATTCACCCGACCCTCCGTCCCGCGGATGCCCGACCTCAGTCGGGTGTGGTACGGCAGGGGCGGATCAACGCTTGAGTAAGGGGGGTATGTTGTTATTGCTATGCCAATGGCGGAGCGTTTGACAAGAGCGCTGGATTACAGCCACATAATCGGCGGTTGGCGGAAGTCCCCTGTTCTGCTGTTTTCTGTGGTTGCTGACAGAAGAGTATTCACAAGCGTAAAAATCGGGGGACTGTGCAATCTCTTGATTTCTGCGACTGTTCGGACGCGCTCCCGACAGCACCCTGAAGCCCACTATATCAGAAAAAATTTTATGCACATAAAAACAATGGTAATTGAATGATTGTTAGGCAACAAACTATTGTGACTATTGCGCTCATAAGCATGATCCTACTTGCTGCACACCCGGTCTTGTGCGACGATGTGACCTGGACAAGCAAGAAGACCCACACTCTTGACAAGGGCGATTCGTTTTCGGTCGGCGCATTCACAGTCACAGCCACTGATTTTGACGGAGTGGGGTCGGTTGCGCTTGAGATCAAACAGAATACAGAGGAGGAAAACGGCGAGGTAGTCGAGATCCTTCTTACAAAGGGCGAGGTATGGGATAACGACAATATCCGGATGGAATGTACTGATGCAACCGATAAGGACGATCTGGAATCTATAGGTAGATATCCCTGGTATCCTGAGGCAAAGATCATCTCATGGGTTGCAGATAGGAAGAGACCTGACATAACACTTGGTATTTCGCTCGATGAGAGTGAATATCGCTACGACGATACTGTAACAGCCGAGATCACAGTAGAGAACGATGGTGACGGGGATCTGCGTGAAGGGGTGCTGAACATCACCCTTGATGGTCTATATCTAACAGATGGTGGGCAGCTCCGCCGCATCAGCACGATCAACCCTGATGATTCACAATCAGTCACGGTCAAACTCAGGTTTCAGGCGCAGTCGGCGGATGGGAACATACAGGTCACGTTGACCGGCAAAGACGAGGATGGCGTCGAATATCACACGACAGGATCTAAAACGGTCGGGCTGAAGCCGCCGCTTGTCGTGCGTAAGTTTGCTACCCCTGACATCTACTGGGGCGAGACTGTGTATGTGGGCATCAGCGCAAAGAACGTCCTGAACTACGCGATCGAGCGGGTCACACTGATTGACGAGGTTCCTGATCAGTTCATGGTGAAAAACAACCTGGATTTGAACTGGACGTTTGATCTACACCCTGACGAAGAAAAAACATTTTATTACCATCTGATTCCGGATGTGCCCGGCAGTTTCACACTCCCTGCAGCCAGCGCATCATGTCCAACGCAGGAGATGGATGCGGATCATGGTGCCAGCAGCGATCGCCCATCGACTGTGGTGCATGGTGCATTCATGGAGATCGTAAAGACCGTCGAGCAGGATTCTGCGATCGGCGAGACTGTTAATGTCACAATCGAGATCACAAACACCGGCGACCTGCCCGCATACATCAGTCTGGCAGATCAATTGCCGGTAAACACAACGTATGTCAGCGGTAGAACGAATTTTACTGGTTTTACCTTTGTGAGATCGCAAGAGACCGAACGCATCAGTTATGCCATGAAAATCAACTTACCCAATGTGGATATCCCTGAACCGGTGGTTAAATTCAAAGAAACAGTCTACGCGGGAAGGATCATGAACTACACCGGAAATTACGAGGTGACGATGATGCCAGTAACATTGGCTACCGAGGTCTCAGCGGTTACAGCGATCCCCGGACCAGGGGGTTTGATGCCCACCGATTCAGCGAGTGCGATAGTAAATGGTGCCGGAAAAATCTCCGAACCAGACCACTCCGATGATGCAGGGAATGAAACAACCCTGCGACAGATCAATGTGGGGGCAAAAGAGCTTCAGCAGAAGATCGATTCCCTGAAAACCATGGCGATGCCCGGATTTAGGGGCGCGTGGCTGGTTGTGGCGATCATGATTGCTTACGTGGTCGTAATCCGGCGAATTTTGTGAACCCGAATATCAGCAAGATTCCTATTGCAACAGCTATGTACCAGTAGTAGGGGGGCACGGATGCTACGAATGAGCTCAAGCTTGCTATAAGCGGTTTTTTGCCGGACTTGATGTGCAGCGTAGCTGTTGCCACCCTGCCCCACGTATTCTCAGATTCCATGGCATGGACGATAATTGTGTGATTGCCTGCAAGGAGTCCCATGGTATCGATCGTTGCTGTGATCTCCTCGGTGTTGCTGTCAAATGCGCCGTCAGCCGGCATCATCAAGGTTCCCGTGCCATCCGATCCTGCAAAGTCGATGAAATACTCAGCGCTCGCCACCTCAAGCATCCACCCGGAAACTGCGACCGCATCGATCACGACCGGATCTCCTTCGTAGCATGACTGTGGTAATAGCTCGATATTGCCAATGTGCGGCACCGCACCAAACGCGGTGATCACATGCGGATCATACCCTGCCCCGCCATGGCAGCTTGTGCAATTCTTGACCTTGCCATGCGGCACTCCGGAGATATCAACCGCATCAAAGAGTATTTCGTGTACATGGCAGTCCACACAGGCTTTTGGCGTCTTATCCGGGTGGACGTCGGGTTCCAGACCGATTCCGTGACACGCCCAGCACGCTCTTACGATATGATTGGTCTGCACAGCATCATCTGATGCGGATGTGTCTGCGTTCAATCTGGCATGTGCCCCGAGCTGCGACTTGATCGCATCGACGCGCTTGATGTCCATGCCTGTGCCAAGGTCATGGCACTGGACGCAGTTGGCAAAGACGATGTCACCCCCATTCACAAGCGGCGGCACATGGAACGTATCAGGCGCAGCACCTCCGAAATTCTCCCCAACGGAAATCCAGCTCACGTTGTAGCCGTCCACCCTGAGATCACTATCATCATCTTCGATGTCACTTGTGTCCGCTTCGGATATGTTCGTTGATATCAGCCGCACATCATCGAGCACGACCAGATCATCGCCATAAGACCTGAATACTCCGGACACGTTCGCCCTGAACACACATACATCGTTTAGCGACAAGATATCTTTATCGTATTCGAATGATTCGCCTGTATTCACCACATCATCTTCAACCACGACGCCATTCTCCTTCAGTTCGAGCATGGCGAGATTTCCGTTGGTATCGACATGTTTTACCGTGAGAACAAAACCTTCTCCGAGATCCCAGTCATCGCCAGACCCAAGCGTCTTTGAACTCTCGTCTGCATCGTTAAAATCAAGAAGCAGCCTTGTATAATACGTTACGTTCTCTTTCCGGTCAACGATTGTGTATCTGTCGTTTCTTGCATACCCTTCCATGTGGCAGGCATAACACGCCGCATTCGTAGTCTCAGGATGTATTCGCCGGATCGTTTTACCCTCAAACGTCGCAACCCCACCCTTTACGCCCCTCATGACCCCGGTCAGGTTCACTGAAATGATGGTCTGGTCAAACGTGTTATTATCCTCCGTGATCGTCTCCTCATACACAAGCGGCTTATCACCACTTACAACCTGCTCATCGAGAATCTTTCCTTCCCTGATGATTCGGATAAGCGTACTATTTCCCCACATATCAACAGTTACGACCTTTAATAGATATCCGTTCCTAAGTTCCCAGAGATCTCCTGCATACAGGGTTACTTCCTCATTTTCGCATATCAACGCAGATTTTTGATCTGTCGGATCAATCGCATCGCCCCATGTCTCGGCATTATCCTCATCCTCATGGCAGTAGACGCAATCGGTCAGAATATGGTCCTGATACGCCATCAACTCATTGGTTGAGCCATAATGGGATACTGTGTATATGTCACCCTTGAACGGGTCTGTGGTCTCAACGACGCTGTTGATATGACACGCAGTGCACCCGACCGCGGTGCTGATATTGCTTGTAGTGGAGTTTTCAGGATTGTTAAGCATGTCGGCATCCTTGAAATGCTCGTAAATCATCGGTTCTATATGTTTTGACTGGTCAACGGTGTGGCAGTCGTTGTTGCTACAATTCAGCTTCTTCATAGGATGTTGCTCTCCATGACATGCCCAGCACGCCCGGTGGATATCCCCTTCCGCGTCGTTCACCTTTGCGTGGATACCTTTTTCGAAGTCCGCGACAACGAAGTTTGCGCCGATATCATCAGTTGAGCTGTGACATACGATGCACTCACCTTGATTGAGGTCCTGTCCGGTCAGGAGGTTGATGCCGGTGTCCGCGGCGCCCACACCAAACGCATGCCTTATGATATAGGCATACCACGATCCGGGTTCGGGATCTTTCACATATATGTACTTGTAGCTGAGGTTGTGGTCATCGGAAAGAACCATCGACTCATTGAACCGCAGGTTCATCATCTCGTCGGTCAGGTTGAAGTTCCAGTCGATTGCGTAGTTGTTTTCGTGTTCCGGACCGGTGGCATTCCCTGGCAATTCATAATTATAACGGGCGACATACTCGGATATGTTCACGCCATCTTTTGAGACTGCATTCGGGCGGACAATGATCAGTTCAAAGCCCCTGTCGCCCCCGGACATGTTGAATTCGATCCATTTCTGGTACTTTGAAACAGTCTCGACAAACCCGCACACCTCCCCGGCTGACATGACCTGGCTGTGATTGGTCTCTGCAGAGAGGTTTGTCATTGTAACGTTCCGCGGCTCATAATGCGGCTCGGAATGGCATGCCCCGCATTTTCCTAAAACGTTCTGCGGTATTATGCTGTGCCCTCCGGAGACTGCCGTGTGGCAGTCGGTGCAGCTCAGGAGCGAGATCTCGTGCAGCGAGTTGTGGCAGGATCTGCAGGCAACGTCGTACTCACTATCCCCGTCCACGTCAGCATGTGCGTGGGCAAGCCCCTGCGTGTCCCAGTCCGGTATTATAAGGTCGGTGCGTGCACCCTCGCATCCCGGTGGTGGATTCTGGTTGTGGCACTCGCTGCAGCCGGTTGGGATATGGATGACCGGCTTGTATGCAATCGGGTTGGGGGCGCTTGATGTGATAGTGTAGTTCGCAAGCCCTTGAGACCAGCCGGATATCCGTGCGATCCATGTCCCTTCCTGCACACCACGAGCGTTATCGAACCGAGCGTATTGTGCGAGTGTGGCACTCTTTGGGCGGTATATCCGCGATCCGGTGGCAAACGACGCGCTCCCGTTCACGCCTGGCACATAGTACGTGCCGTGCCAGTTATCGCTATTATTCAGGTCCTGAATGCCTGCCGCATTATCGATCGGTCCGATCAGGGAGAGTGTGAAATTGTACGAGGGGTCATCACAGGTCACTGTGACATCAATCACCGCATCACCGCTTACATTGACAATATATGTAGCATCTGACCGCTGGTAGGATGTGAATGTCGGGGCATAGCTGCCAAACACGCCGTCCAGAGAGTATTGACCCGCCGGGACGCGCGGATAGCCCAGACCTCCATGGCAGAGATCACATGCCACATCCGAATGGACGCCGGTGTTGGCTGCGTCAGTCCCGTTGAGTATGTACGGGACTGCGATTTCGTGCTTTACGTCCCCAATTTCATCATGGATAAAACCTGTGTGGCAGTCGGTGCAGTTTGCGATGAAGACATGTGAAGGATCAGTTAGCGGCGTCTGGATTCTCGGTCTGACCAGATCTGATTCCGCATACATCGAAAGCACCCATTCGCCGCGTTTGGGATCTTTATCATCTAATATGGTCACCCATCCGCTTTCCCCACAAATAAAACCCCCCTGGTGCCCGTATTGTATCTCATGTAGATGTACTGGGGTTGCTGTTAAGAACTGGGCGGCATAAGGGCTGTGGCACATGGTCTGGCAGTCGTTTTCCAGAAATCCCGGAGCGCATATCTTCAGCTTTCCGTTTTCTCTTTCGATCTTCAGTTCAGTTCCAGTTCTACCATCGCTGAATTCAAGGATCGCTTCGTTCTTTGACTCATCAATTGTTATCTCGGCTGCGTCATCGCCCCTTGAGACGCGGATTGTCTTACCGCCATCAACTTTTTGGATTTTTGCATCCGTCGTCCGGTTAATGCCGTGAGCAGTCCTGAGATACCGCAGGAGTCTCTCGTCATCGGCTCCGGGCACATCGTCCCAGCAAAATAGGTGCCCTGAAGTTATTTTGTTCGGGTGTATCGTGGGGGATACGAATCTCTTGGATGGATTTGTCTGTGTGCTCCATGCGTCATGGCATCCTGTTGCCTGACAGCCCCAGAGTGTGGTCGTGAAGCTCGTATCGAAGGTTATGTCGGTTGAATCGATCGTGTTTTTGAAATTAACATTATAAACACCGGTATATGCATCATCCGGGTAATAGAATGTGCCATAGTAGTACCGGTGCTTGCTATCTTCTATGAGCGTGATGGTGGTGATGTTTGTTGAAAAATCGTCTGTCGGATACGTAACATCGACACTGATGAGAAGACCGCTTTTATGCGTCGGCGAGGGCTTGCCATCGGTGGTGACGTTTTCAAAGACGTTCACCAGCACGAGGTTCTTCTGGCGGTTTGCGCCTTTCCCGTCCCACCAGTCCCATCCGGCAGAGGTGTTTGTGCGGTAGCCAATCTGGTACGGGGTCTGCCCGTAGGTCATGATTATGGTGTAGTCGCCGGAATGATTTATCGCAGGCGGGTGCGCACACGCATCCCCACCCATGACCGTTAGCACAACCACCATGACCAACAGCACGGCTGCCCGTGTAACCGCCCGTACAACAACAGGTGTACCGGGGGGGCATGCGATGCGTTTTGGCAGCAGTCCGTGTGAGTAAGTGTGTTTAGTCAAGAAATCCCTCCGGTCACCGATATCTCGTTGGCGTTTCTTCGTCTACGTCGTGTCCGTACGTCTCTGCCGCTTCAAAGGTTATCGCCACGCCTGCATCCGAATGGCAGCCGAGACATGCCCAGTATCCTTTGGAGATGTCTGCGCCGTTCACGTTTCCTGCGGCGTGACCAAACGGCAGCCCTGCTGCGTGTGGCGATGATTCGTTGCATCCGCTGAGATATAATGCAGCGTGTGCGTATTCGCTCAGGTCTGAGCCGACGATGGTTGCTTTTGAACCCGCGTCAAAGAAATCCGGGTCATTGTAGTTGTGATTCCGGTTTCCGTGGCAGCGGTCATCATCGCAGACGCGAACCGTTCTCCGTGTGTGCGTGCCTGACAACCCGAATAGGAGGGTGTCATGGCAGAAGTTGCACAGTTCATCGGTGCTGACCGACCCACTGCTATCTATGTCAAGACTCACCAGTTCCAGTTCGCCGGTTGGGTTAAACGATGCATCCTCCCAGATAGCCTTTTCCCATTTGCCGCTGTTGCGGTCCCATAAATACGCAACGTCGCCAGAACCGTGCACCCCGTCAACAAAGTCCATCGTATATATCACCGAACCGTTGTACTCGATTCCGCCAACACTCATATAAGTCGTATAATTATTATTGTTTGCCGCATTCTTGTGCGCTATAACGGTCTGCGAGCCGTCCAGTTGGCTCCAGACGTCGGCATGACACTTTGAGCACTTTGAATTCATTTCGCAGACATCATAGAACGTGTGCTGCCCTGCAAACATTGAGAGCGTCCATGGAATTGCAAATAATGTAAGTGATGCTATTGCAAGTATCATCCATAGATTTCGTTCTCGCATGGTTATATACCCGGGATTTCTTGTATCTCTTGTGCTGGTATTTGATTTGTGAGTCTGTGAACTGCCCCGCCATATTGGAAGAGGCTTTCATTAAAAAGGTCAGGCTCTCTGGACTTAAAT
>CBDUQO010000083.1:0-9279 GCA_965369365.1 uncultured Methanosarcinales archaeon | reverse complement strand
TCGATCCTGAAGAACAATAGCGTGGGTGGTTATGTGGGGGAGCTAAACACGTACACCCAGAGCATGGTTATGTATTGTGAGTTTGTGATCAAGTCCAGCATCCGCAGTGCGTGGTCATGCCTCTTTCTGAGGGTAGAGTATATGGGTCACAGACTCATCCAGCACATAATTTGATGTATATAATCTATTGTATTTATATGCGCCCCGTACGATTGCACTGAATACCTCGATTGCAACGTCATGATGCGCATCTTTCTTACAGCCGCGCTATAAATGCGGATGCATCGATGAACAATTTCAATCAATAGCCTCTCTGGAATATGTGATCTCATCTACTGTTGCAGCATTTCCCCAGCTTCGATCACATTGGAAAAATCAAAGAGAGGGTCGGCAGTATCAAATGTTGTGTGACGCATCTTCCACTCGTTGATTGCCTCAACGATCGCAGTTTTGATTGTTTTTCCCTCTGCTTCAACGATGGCGCTAAACTCGTTATATAGTTCCTGTGGAAGTTCTATCTGCACATTCTTGATAACGGTCATTGCTACCACCTCTGTGCTTACTGTGTTATAATGATTATCGAAGTAGATCGAAACCAGCTTCGGTCAAGCTTCTGTCACAAATCTATCACGCAGCCGCCGCCCGCAGGATCATGAGCGCGTCGAGGGAAGTGATGCGGCTGTCGCGGTTCATGTCTGCATTCGCGTCCCAGCCGCCGATGGCTGCGATCCGGAGCACAATCGCGGCGTCGGTGGGGGTGATCTGGTTGTCGCCGTTGAGGTCGCCTTTCTGCTGTGTAGCAGTCCATGGATGCATGAGCGGGTATCTGTACGTTTTCACCGCCGGGGATGTTGTAGGGGGTGTCGCCGATGCCGTCGCCGTCTGAGTCGGTGCCGGTGTAGTCAGAATAGTAGTTGCCTTCGGAGCCGGAGTCCCATGCGTCGGTACTGGAATTGTCGCATGCGTTTAGGATGATGTTGTCGATGAGGTTGTTGTGGTAGAGGGTGTTGTTGTTCGAATCATGCAGGCAGATGCCCCGTGAATTGTTCGATGCATTGTTGCCCGTCAGCGTGTTGTTGCTCGAACGGTATAGGTGAATGCCGAGGTGGTGGTCGTTCGAGTTTACCGTGTTTCCTGTGAGCGTATTGTCGCTCGAAGAGCACAAGTAGATGCCCTCATTGTTCGAGTTCACAGTGTTCCCTGTGAGTGCATTACCGCTCGAACCACCCAAGACGATACCATAGTAGCCGTTCGAGTTCACCGTGTTCCCTGTGAGCGTATTGCCGCTCGAATAGTACATGCGGATGCCATAGTAGTTGTTCGAGTTCACCATGTTCTCTGTGAGTGTGTTGTTGCTTGAATACCACAGATAGATGCTCGAAGTGTCCAGATAGTTGCCGTTGTCGTTGTTAGAAGCGGTGTTCCTTGTGAGCGTGTTGTCGCTTGAATGGTACAAGCAGATGCCGTAGCCGTCGTTCATGTTTGCTATGTTGTTCGCAAGCATGTTGTTGCTCGAAGAGGTCAGTTCGATACCCCACCCGTTGTTCGAAGCAGTGTTCTCTGTGAGCTTATTGCCGCTCGAAGAGTGCAAGTAAATGCCGTAGTAGTTGTCGGATGCATTATTTTCGGAGATATTGCACTGATTCGCAGGGCTGAGATAAATCCCCGTGCCCCTGTCGCCTGTCGCCCCCATTACTGTAAACCCACTAATATTTACCCAATCCGCAGTCACCTCAAACACATGATCCCCCGTGTCCGCCGCCCGCACCGATCAACGTGAGCCCCTCCGTATTCACATCCACATTCTCGACATACACCCCCGCATGCACATAGATCGCATCCCCCTCCCCTGCGCCATCAATCGCATCCTGAATCGGCGTGCCCGCGCCCGGATACACAGCCCACCCAGCGCCCGACACCACACCCGCCGCCACAAGCACCGCCACGACTGCCACCGCAGCCAGCAGCAGCAGGCGGGTCATGCTGCCGCCTCTTCGCCCCTACCGCTCTTCGCGCTTGTTATATGGAACGGAACATCGAGATCCATCTCATAGAGCATATCGAAGAGCCGCATGCTCACGTCTAATGTATCCTCACGTTCATTGATTCCCTCAACATAAACAATCACATCGAGATCTTCACCTTCATAAGGCCCGAAATACTCGATTTCCTTTATCCTGTCAGCTCCAAATTCCTTTGAAACTTCATCCCTGATTATCTTTATGATTTCTTCTTTATCCATCTAAAATCCCTCCGCAAGATTTTTACAGGTGTCAACAATCATGAAAGCGTCTGATATTGCAGATTCACACACCACATCCATAACCTCTACACTTAGATCATAATCACACTTTATACGCTCCGTCCTCCAATTATTCATCTGCCTCGCCAGTGTTCCATCTCCAAACTGCATTATGAGCAGTTTTTTGAACCTGTTCACCAGTGATCGGTGCTCCTTAACATCAAGTTGCATCTGCAGATACACCGCAGACCTTGCAGCATGGTACATCGAATAATACGACTTGTGAATCACGGTTCGGTTGCTTAAACCGGTCTCAAGAAGTTTCTCCGCAACAGAGAGGTTATCTTCTGCAAGTGCCAATCTGGATTCTGCAATATCATTCATGAAGCGTTTTACCGTGGATAAATCCAGTGCATTGTGATCACTCAAATAAACGAGCAATCCCCATTTGTCCGGAGTCAGTTCCATTAACTTGTTTTGCTGCATCATAAGCCACACGTCCAGAACTGTCTGCTATCCATACAACCGACCTTCACATAAACATTTTCGTATCCGCCGTTCTCACACCTGCACCCCCCAACCAGCGTGACCCACTTGCCCCCCTCCACATTTCCGGCATGCACATAGACCGTATCCCCGCGCCCGCTCACAGAATCACAAAAGCACCCGGGCGATGTGCTGCGCCTGCCCTGATCAACATCCACCACCAAAAAACCCATAAAGTCATACCAGCAGCAACCCACAAAAAAAATAACACCGCGAGGGTCTTGTAAAGAAGCTCTTTACAAAGCCCTCGAACGATTCTCAATTCTCACGAACGCTTACGCAGCCGTCATCTCGCCTGTTGCACTCTCTCCTGCCTCTGCAACGTCTGCGATATCCGCAAATGCCCTGACTGACTTGAGCATCATGCCGACTGTGAAGTGTCGTGCTGTGATTGCGTTTGCCGGACATCCGGATGCGCATGATCCGCAGCCTTTGCAGAGTGTTGGGTTGATCTCTGACTTCTTGGTGGTGTAGGTGATCTCCTCGACAGTCACGGTGACGTCCTGCATGGTTGGCGCCTCGTATGGACAGACTGTGACACAGTTTCCGCACCCGATGCATCGCTCAGGATCGACCACGCTTATGTTGCCCATTGTCTCGAGCGTATCCCTGGTGAGGATGGTGCATGCTCTTGATGCGGCAGCAGAAGCCTGTGCTACTGACTCGTCGATCAGTTTTGGTGATTGTGCGGTTCCACAGAGGAAGATGCCGTCTGTGGCAAAGTCCACTGGTCTTAACTTGATGTGTGCCTCAAGGAAGAAGTTGTTGCTTCCGAGTGGCACCTTGAAGTGTTCTGATAGTTCTGTGTTTAATTCCGGTGTCTCCATCGGTGCGCTCAGCACCACAAGGTCTGTCGCAATCTCAACATCCCTGCCAAGCAGGTGATCAAACACGTTTACTACGCCGTCGCCGACTTCGGGTTCACGGTCCTCGGTGTACCGCATAAAGAAGATGCCAAGTTCCCTTGCCTTGATGTAGAGTTCTTCCCACACGCTGTATGTCCTGATATCACGGTAGAGCACGTAGATATTGGTGTCGGGACTTTCCTCCTTGATCCGGATCGCATTCTTCATGGCGTTGATGCAGCAGACCCGTGAGCAGTACGGGCGCTCATCGTTTCTTCCGCCTGCGCACTGTATCATTACGACCGTCTTTATATCCGCATCAAGACTCTTCTCGAGCATCTCCTCAAGCTGCAACTGAGTTACCACGTTTTCGTACTTTCCGTATGAGAAGTAACCTTCCGGCTCAAACTCGTGTGCGCCTGTTGCGATGATCGTAGTGCCAAACTCAAGCTCGGTTCCGTCTGTAAGCGTTGCCCTGAAGTTGCCCACCGCTCCTGCCACACTCTCAAGGGTGGTTCCGGTATGCACAGTGACCTTCGGGTTAGCCTCCACTTTAGCCACTATCTCGCTTAGCACATCCGCGGCTTTCTGACCGTTGTGCAGGTTCTTTATGCTGCATAACATGCCGCCGAGTTCCGGCTCCATCTCAACAAGTGCCACCTCAAAGCCATTATTTGCGATATCGAGTGCGGCGGTCATGCCAGCGATTCCGCCGCCGACCACCAGCGCAGACTTGGTGAGCGAGAGTTCCTGCGTGTAGAGCGGTTCTGCCAGACTTGATTTTGCGACCGCTATCCGCACGGTATCCTTTGCCTTGACTGTTGCCTTCTCTGGCTCGTTCTGATGCACCCATGAGCAGTGCTCCCGGATGTTTGCAAGCTCAAAGAAGAACGGATTGAGTCCTGCATTCCGGCACGTCTCCTGGAACAGTGGTTCATGCGTTCTCGGCGTACATGATGCAACCACAACCCGGTTGAGGTTGTGTTCCTTGATCATCTCTCCTATCCGCTCATGCGAGTCGCCGCTGCATGCATAGATCTCTTCTTTGGAGATAACGACACCTGGAAGCGTGTCTGCGTACGTAACAACATCAGGCACGTCCACGACATTGCCGATGTTGATGCCGCATCTGCAGACCACGACGCCGATTCTTGGTTTGTCTCCGTTAAATGGCGTCTCGTCCGGATATTCTTTCTTGGTCACAAGCGTGCCCCGCACACCTGCAAGCATCGCTCCTGCTTTGGCTGCCGCGCCGCTTGCGTCTGCCACAGTGTCAGGAATGTCTTTCGGACCCTGTATGGTGCCTGACGCAAAGATTCCGGGCACGCTTGTCTCGACAGGATTGGTTAGGTCGGTCTTTATGTTTCCAAACTCATCCAGTTCGATGCCAGCCATCTCTGCGATCTGTTTTGTCTCCTCAGATGGTGTAAGCCCGATAGAGAGCACGATCACGTCGAACACTTCACGTTCGATCGCTCCTTCCTCGGATTCGTATTTGACATAGACGTCATCTGTCACAGGATTGATGTCCACGCCGTTTGGTCTTGACCTGATATACCTGACGCCTGCGGTCTTTGCTCGTTGGTAGAACTCCTCAAAGCCCTTCCCAAACGCCCTCACATCGATCGCAAAGATAGTCATATCCAGCGTGGGGTCATGTTCTTTTGCGACCATCGCCTCTTTGGTTGCGTACATGCAACAGACCGCAGAACAGTACGGGTTACCGATCTCAGGGTTCCTTGAACCGACGCACTGGATCCATGCGATGCGCTTTGGTCTTGATCCGTCCATAAGCTCGATGTGCCCGTCTGTCGGACCTGATGAACTGAGCATCCGTTCAAACTGCATCGACGTGATGACCTTCGTGTGCTCAACATGGTACTGCTCAAGCTTGGCTGCATCAAATGGCTTGAATCCTGTGGTGAGGATGATTGCGCCGACCGGGATATCGACCTGTTTGTCTTTCTGTTCGTAGTCGATAGCACCTGCTTCACATGCTTTCGCGCAGTTCCCGCATTTGCCCTTGGTCAGATACAGGCATCGTTCGGCGTCGATGACCGCGATCTTTGGCACAGCCTGCGGGAACGGAAGATAGATTGCTTTGTGTTTTCCGAGTAGTTCGTTGTACTCGTCAGGCACTTTCACAGGACATTTGGCAAAGCATATCTCGCACCCGATACATTTGGTCTCATCGACGTAACGGGCTTTCTTGTTGATCGTGACTGTGAAGTTGCCTTCCTCGCCGCTGATGCCAACCAAATCGCAGTACGTCATCAGTTCGATGTTCGGGTGTCGCTCGGCATCGACCAGCTTTGGTGAGAGCGTACACATCGCGCAGTCCATCGTTGGGAATGTCTTGTCAAGCTGTGACATCGTCCCGCCGATACTCGGTCCTGACTCGATCAGGTAAACTTTGATCCCGCTATCTGCCAGATCCAGCGCGGACTGGATTCCTGCGATGCCGCCGCCAATAACAGCCGCCGCACCAATCTTATCGCCAGCCATCACTTGTCACCTCCGATCTTCTTCATAAATTCATCGTTCGTAATGTAATTCATGTCAATTCCCATCTCTTCCGGCGTATAACCCATCGAAAGCCCGAGTAGCTGGGAGTAATGTAGTACAGGCAGATTATACTCGCGTCCGAACTTCTTTGCGATCTCAGTCTGCCCGACATCCAGTTCCAGATGGCAGAACGGACACGCATCAACGAAACAGTCAGCTCCTGCCGCAATTGCGTGTTGTATCTTCGCTTCAGCCATCAGTAGCGCAGTGTCAAGCACCGCGGTTCTTGCACCGCCGCCTGCACCACAGCACGCAAGTTTATCTTCGTAATCGATCGATTCCGCACCAACCGCTTCCACAAGTTCATCAAAGAACCGGGGATTTTCCGTGCTTCCGAGATGCCGTTCCTTCGATGGCTTGATCAGGTGGCAGCCGTAGTGGACTGCGACTTTCAGGTCAACAGGCTTGACTACCGCCTCTTTGATCTTGTCAACACCGACCTCGCTGTGCAGGAATTCTATGATGTGGCGCACCTTGATAGTTCCTTTGAACTCGTGCCCGATCTGCTTTAAGATCTTGTTTGTAGCCTCTCTTTCTGCCGCATCTTCCTTTAAGAGGTTGTTAGCATCCACAAGAGATCCAAAACAGCCGTTACAGACCGTCAGCAGATCATAACCCAGTTCTTCCGAGAGAACAACGTTTCGTGCAGCTATCGAAAGCCACGTAGCTTTATCAAACGACCTGAAGACTCCAGGCGCAGGACAGCAGCTTGCACCAGGTAGTTCCACGAGTTCGACACCCAGTTTCTCAAGAGTCTTTTTTGTGGCAATTTCGATGCCGGGATACCGGTTGGGCATTATACACCCGAGGAAAAATGATAATTTTGGCATGATACTCACTCCGTTGTCAATTCATCGAATTTCGTTATTTTGATCAGCTTATGCACTTCGTCCAGACTCTCAGGGAACCTTTGCACCGTGTATGGCATTTCCTCAAGTCCCAGTTTCTTGCGCTTCTCTTTGGCGTCATCGTTTATCGGCACGGCATGTCCATACTCGATTACGAGTTTTGCCACCGCCCTGTGCTTTGGCAGCATGATCCCGTTCTTGACTGCGATTGTACGTATCTTCAAGAGAGCGTCCACGTTCTGCACGCCCTGCGGACAGCGTTCCTGACACTTGTAGCAGGTAGTACAGTACCAGAGATACGGGTTGTTGAGCACTTCGTCTTTCATCCCGAGACTCGCCATCCGGAGAATCTTCCTTATATTGTACTGCGCCTCCAGATCTGACATGGGGCAACCCGCTGTGCAACCGGTACAGTTGAAGCACAGGGCGATTTTCTCAGCACCGGGCTCCTCACTGATCTCTTTTATGAAATCATGATCCAGCTCGGCGGTTTTTATTGTATCCATTATTCAGTAACCTCCTTTCCAATGTTCGACTATCTCAAATTGATTATCTTGATGTTGCATGTGCAAGTGTTGTATCTATGACAGTAACCAGCGTCCGGATAGCTAGAATAAGACGACCAGGTATAATGAGATATCCGACCCGTATCGGATGCACCCGGATGTTTTAGACACATATTAAGCACCTATCCTATTCGTTATGGATTTACCACGCGGGTAGTACTAAAACATTTCGATGTTGAGACGCCGCACTAACGCACTGATTGACGCATATACCAAGATCACGTCGTGTCCGTATTCAGCGGACTTGGTCCGATCTTCCGGATGTCTTCAGTGAAGTTGGTGACGACCTCTGCGAAGCGGGCACCCTCACTTGCAGATACCCACTCAAGGCGCAGTCTGTCGTCCAGTCCGAGATGCTTGAGCGCTTCTATGGTGTTATTGATCCTTATCTCGGCATTCACGTTCCCTTCGAGATAATGACAGTCTCCGATATGACAGCCCATGATCAATACGCCATCGACTTTGTCCTTGAACGCTTCAAAGATGAATGCGGGTTCGATCCGTCCGGAACACATCACCCGGATGATCCGGATGTTTGTTGGGTACTGGATCCGGCTGACCCCTGCAAGATCAGCCCCGGCGTACGAACACCAGTTACAGCAGAACGCCAGTATGCTTGGTTCGAATTCTTCGGTCATTGTGTGATACCTCGTGTTTCGTGTTGTGGTTGCACCCTTTTCGTGTCCGACTCTGCTTGCCCGGTGGTTGGCTGGCAGCGACACCGTCGTGCCGCCTGCGCAACCATTATCCGGCATCGACTGCACAATTATACAGGGACGCCGGGGCGCGCGTCCGCAAGACGCAAACTCGGCGACGTTTTCGGAAGCGGCATCGGTAGCGGTGTAGACATTATCATATTCGGGTGCAAGGTTTATTCCATTTTAGTATGCCCATGATATTAAGATATAGTAAAGGTTACTCTGCTTATGCGGGGTTCTGATGCCCGGGCAATCATGCAATCGAGAGGGCGGGCGCCATACCGGATTCGGGGGTTGCAGTTTGTTGTAGAATTCTACATTTGATCACAAAGTATTTCGATTGATCGAAATATTTAAGTACTATTACTTAGCTATGTAATATCAGACCGGTTGACCAAACGACCGGTCTCTGATAAACGGAGGTAAACAACATGAACAACCCCAACCAGAACTACGACCAAAACGGACTGCTACAGGAGAATGAGCCATCCCGGCATATCGCGCAGATGTCAATTCATACGACCGAAAGCGTTATCCGGTTTGCCTGCGATCGGATCAACCGAGGTGAGTAATATGGGTGTCGAAGAATTGATGCAGGAAGTCGTAGAGCAGCTTGAAAAACTGGTTACCACCAAGACCATCGTCGGTGAGCCAATCACGGTGGCAGGCAAAACCGTGGTACCGATCAGCAAGGTGTCATTCGGATTTGGCAGTGCTGGCGGCGAGGGCAAGCGTGGCGAGGAAGGTGGTTTCGGTGGCGGCGGTGGCGGTGGCGCAAAGATCGAGCCGGTCGCATTCCTCGTAGTATCAGAAGACGAGGTCAAACTGCTCCCAGTGGCAGGGAAGGGCATAGACCTCGGAAAGATCGTGGAAGCTGTGCCTGAAGTCGTAGATAAGCTAAAATCCCTGAGAGGAAAGAAGGGTAAAGGAAAGGATCAGGTAAAGGATAAGGACGAGGCGCCGGAAAAA
>CBDUQO010000082.1:0-9360 GCA_965369365.1 uncultured Methanosarcinales archaeon | reverse complement strand
AGGACTATGTCTGTGTAAGTGTAACCACACAATAGGTGATGTTGTCGATATCGACGCTCTTTCCGACTGGTACGGTGAGCAGGGAATCGATGTCATGCGATGCGATGAGCTCTGTTCCGCCGACGGTCAGAAGGAACTGTTTGACAACATCAGAGAGAACGAATGGAGTGGTGTTGTGCTTGGTGCGTGTTCGCCGAAGCACTACGAGACCACGAAGAACCAGTCTGCGATCCTGCAATCGATTGCGGACTCCGGGATAAATCCGAACAAAATCGCTTTTGCGAATCTTCGGGAGCAGCTTGCGCTACCCAATTCGGGGGACGGCGTCTTTGAGAAGGCGAAGTGCTTAATCGATGTTGCGATCTCGAAGATTGAGCATTCCGAGGATGTTCTGGTTGAGGAGATCCCACCGCGGCGGTCAGCGCTCATAATCGGCGCAAGCATCTCAGGAGTGTTTGCAGCACTCAGGCTTGCAGAGGCGGGCTACAAGGTGCATATCGTTGACAAAGGCGAGATCGGAGACTTTTCCAAATATATCACGCCGGAAGAACTCGCAAAGATCGATGTCTCACTGACCTGCGCGATGACGCCGTCGTTTGCCGGAATTAAGATGTATCCGAATGTTGTGATGCGTCCCAAGACCACACTCACCGACGTCTACGGGCGTGTCGGCGACTACACGGTTCAGTTGGAGGGCGGCGAGGTACTGAAGGTGGGCGGAATCATCGTCTGCGTGCGGGACGCTGAACTCACGAGCGAGTTGCGACCGATCCTGCACATCGATATCGACAGCGAGGGCTACTTCAGACCGAAGAACCCGGCGTTCGCCGTCGAGACACGGGACCCGGGCAAGTATCTTGCTGTCGGTGATGATGTGCGCAGCAGCATTCTTGCGGCTGATTCTGCGGTTCTTTCGCTCACAAGCATTCTTGATAAGAATGAGATTAGCCATATAATCGAGGTCTCAGAGGTGGACGAAGACGTCTGCGGCGGCTGCGGGACGTGTGTCAAGACCTGCATGTTCCATGCAACCAGCATCGATTTGGCAAGGAATGTCTCTGTGACCGATGCTGCGAGATGCGTCGGTTGCGGAAACTGCGTTGTCGCGTGCCCGACCGGGGCAAGAGACCTTGTGAGATACCCAAATAGCTACATGATCGATGCAATACGGATTCTCGGAGGTTTCAAGACGTCGGGGGCGTCGCCAAAGGTGCTTGCGATGCTCTGTGATGGCGGCGGTTATCCCGCTGCAGACCGGGCTGGCTTGATGGGGCTTACATATCCGACAGGCGTTCTTCCGCTTCGGGTCTCATGTGCCGGCAGGGTTGACACCCAGTTCATCCTGTATGCGTTCAAGGTCGGATTTGATGGTGTCTTCATAGGCGAGTGCCCTGACGGCGCGTGCCAAAACATCGTCGGGAACACCGACCTTGCAAGGCGTGCGAACCTCTTCAGAGCGGTCTTGCGGAGTAGAGCGATCGATACCGACAGGCTCCGAATCGAGGAGATATCGCCGCTCGAAGGGGATCTCTTCGTGGAAGCGATCAATGAGTTTGTAGATGAACTGCGGGGTGATTGATATGGGAGAAAAGGTAAAAGTGGCAACAACATGGCTCCAGAGCTGTTCAGGGTGCCATATCTCGCTACTGGATCTGCATGAGGAACTTCTTGACGTCCTTGACTTGATCGAGATCGTGCACTCTCCGTTGATGGATATTAAGGAGATTCCCAAGGTCACTGTGGGACTCGTCGAGGGCGCAGTTGCAAATGATTATAACGAAGAAGTGCTGCGCGAGATGCGGAAGCAATCGGATATCCTGGTCGCGTTCGGGACATGCGCATGCTTTGGCGGGATACCCGGGATGCGGAATCTGCACAAGCTGGAGGATGTGCTCGCCCGTGCATACGTCGAGACCGAGAGCACGGTTGACGGAATCATCCCAGGGTCACCGGAGATTCCGGCTTTAAAGCAGCATGTCCATGCGATCTCTGATATAGTCAAGGTGGATTACATGATTCCGGGGTGCCCGCCTCCGCCGCAGATGATTAAAGATGCAATCGTTGCTCTTGTAAACGGTGAGGAGATCGTGCTTCCCACAAAGAACCTCTGCAACGACTGCAAGAGGACGCATGACTCGATGCTCATTCCAAAGCGTGCGTTCTTAACCGAGGCTGTGCAGAGCGCACCAGAACTCGATAAAATCGACCCGGACAAGTGCTTCCTTGAGCAGGGCGTGATGTGCATGGGACCTGCGACCCGCACCGGATGCGGATCGCGGTGTCTCGATGCGAACATGCCGTGCCGGGGCTGCATGGGACCGACGCCTGACGCGCTCGAGCAGGGCGCAAAGATCGTTAACGCGCTCGCATCGATTCTGCCTGCGGGCGGACTGATGTTCAACGAGGACGTGGTCGGAACCGGATACCGGTACTCGCTTCCGGTCTCGATATACCCGCATCGGGCGGATGATCCGGAGGAAGAGGAAGAAGAGGAGAAGGAGGGGGATGGACAATGAAAGAAATTGTAATTGAGCCGGTAACAAGGGTAGAGGGGCACGGAAAGGTCACAATTCACCTGGATGACAACGGCGATGTTGAGGAAGCCCGGTTCCATGTGACCGAGTTTCGGGGCTTTGAGAAGTTCCTTGAAGGGCGAAAGATCTGGGAGACGCCGAGAATCACAACAAGGATATGCGGAATCTGCCCGGTGAGCCACCACCTTGCAGCGGCAAAGGCGTGCGACGATCTCTTTGGTCTCGAGATTCCGCCCGCCGCAGCCATGCTCAGGGAACTGATGCATGTCGGACAGACTGTGCATTCGCACTCGCTCCACTTCTTCTATCTTGCAGCGCCCGACTTTCTGCTGCCCAATGATCCTGCAACACGGAACATTATGGGTGTAATCGGCGCAAGCCCTGAGCTTGCCAAAAAGGCGATCAAACTCCGGAAGTTCGGGCAGACGGTGATCGAGCGGATCGGCGGAAAGGCGATTCACCCGGTAACCGCAATTCCCGGCGGGATGAGCATGTCGCTTTCGCCGGCTGTGCGGGATGAGATGTTGCGCGAGGTGGATGAGGCGATCGAACTTTCGCAGCTTGCTGTCGAGGTCGCAAAGGACGCACTGGATGGATTTGACCCGGATTTCGCAAGAATCGAGACGAACCATCTCGGGCTTGTGAAGGACGGCAACCTTGAACTCTATGACGGCGATATCCGGCTCAAAGGCATGGATGGCGGCATTCTGGAGGAGTTTGAGTGCCACAATTACCTGGACTACCTCGGAGAGCATGTCAATTCGTGGAGTTATCTTAAGTTCCCGTTCTACAAGAAACAGGGCTATCCTGACGGCGTCTACCGTGTCGGACCGCTTGGCAGGCTGAATGTCGCAGACAGCGTCTCGACGCCGCTTGCAGCCGAAGAGTTCGAGAAATTCAAGAAGATGGGCGATCCCGTGCAGCAGACACTCTACTACCACTATGCACGGATGATTGAGACGCTCTATGCCAGCGAACGCGCAAAAGAACTCCTCGAAGACGACGAGATTATAAGCGAGGATGTTCGGGTTCCGGTCGTGAAGGGCGAGGGCGAGGGCGTTGGTGTGATCGAGGCGCCGAGAGGAACACTCCTCCACCATTACAAGGCGGATGACATGGGTGACATTACCTCGGCAAACCTGATCGTTGCAACCGTCAACAACAACCCTGCAATGGACATGAGCGTGAAAGAGGTCGCAAAGAGGGAGATTAAGGGCGGAGAGATCACCGAAAGCATCCTTAATCATATCGAGATGGCGATCCGGTGCTATGATCCGTGCATCTCCTGCGCAACCCACGCTATCGGAAAGATGCCGCTTGTAGTTGAGCTTTACGACGAGCGCGGAAACCGCATATCATCGGTTGCGAGGTGAGGTGAGTTCATGGATCCCAAAGTCGTGCTCGATACGAAGGTCAAGCCCAAACTCGTTGACCTCTTCGGTGATGCGATGGCGAACCAGATCATCACCGGAAGCGCAAAGAAGGCGGGTGCGAACCCCGCATCGCTTGATGAAGCCGGTTTCCGGAAGCTCGTCGAGGCGATAGGCGCTGACCCCAAGTTCACAGGCATGGTCGGAAAGAAGGCGGCGATAACGGTGCTGGCATGGAAAGGAGACTTAGCAAAGTAGTTAGCAGAGTAGCAGCAGTTCTGTTATTGCAAAGACGGCATCTTTACATGCCGCTCTTCCTTTTTTTGTTAGTCTCTCGCCGAAAGAGAAGTCGTAGCCCTTGATGATCACAGCGTAGCAGAGAGGGATCTTATGATAGAGTTTCTCTGCAATATTCAGGATCTCGGAGATTGATGTCACGTTAGTGTATGCGGGATTTGGGCGAGCAGGATTTGCGTCTATCTTCTTGATGCGGAACGGTTCATCGATCATGCCTGCGTCTACGAAGATTAGGAGGTCGTAATTCACGATTGTCTCGGCTAAAGAGATGTCAAGCTGCTGATAAGTGATCAGGGATGCGTCCTTCAGCCGGTTATTCAGGATGCTTGCGGCACAGATGCCAAGACCGTCGTCGCACCTTGTCCTGTTGCCGCAGCCGATTATGAGGGTCTTGTGGTGCAGGGTCATGCAAGGGATTAATTTGTGTTTCAAGATGTGAATCCCGTTTGTACTGCGGTACGAGTTCAGCCATCACACTGCCAAGCTTCCACCAGGAGTTTACCCGACAGTTTGTCCAAGTTCAACATTTCGCTATCTTGACTTAACAAATATCATGATATTGGTGCGGACGTGAACAAGACCCGGGTGGTGGGCGGTCACGAACACATCCGGGTGAGCAGTTCCTCTCCACTGGTCGTACCTCTTGCAATGAGTATATCGCCTGCATACAGCACCGTTGTTGCGCTCGGGCTGTATACCCACTTAGCATCACGTTTAACCGCCATTATATGTACCCCGGTCTCGGTTTCAAGCTTTAACTCGCCAAGTGACTTTCCAGCGACCGCTGAACCTGACAAAATTTCCCGTTTTGTGACCACTTCGTCAGACTCACGCACGGCAAGCGCCATGATCGGATGTAACTCGATATCCCGCAGCACAACGTCGGCAAGGTCATAAGCGGCATCAGAGATTGCTTCTGACGCATTTGCGAGATGCAGAAGCCCGCGGAGCTGATCCACCTCGTCTATATGCTTTGCCGATTTGAGTACCCAATGCTGGAGTTCATATTTCATACTATCCATCTTGTCCTCGATGTAGCTCACTTCCTCGGCGATGTCCTTGTTGTAAAAGAGCACTGCAGAGTACGCAAGCCCGATCGCAAGTTCTGACATGTTCTTCATCTCAACAATCAAATCAACAGCCCGGTCAAGATCAGCAAGCACACGCGTAAGCTCGAATGTGGCTCGCTGATACTTTTCACAGGTTGCGTACTCTATGAACAGTGGTACGCCCTCATCGTGCCCGCGTGCAAATACCACATCACCTTCCCGGATCCTGGTGTTGTGATCAGGATCGTATATCCAGCTCCGGTCACGCCGGATTGCAATCACCCACATGCCAGTCTCGGTCTCAAGTTCGATCGCGCCAAGCGTGCGCCCAGCCATCGGCGACTCTGCGCTGATCGTCGCCCTGGTGAGCGTCTCCTCCGCCCCCCGCAGGTCAAGCTTCAGCTCGAGCGGTATCCCGAGATCAAGTAGCGCGATCTTCGCGATGTCACCTGCGGCATTCGAGATGTTTTCGGCGGCGGCGCCAGCCTGCAGCACGCCTGCAAGTGCCTCCGCCTCATCGAGCCGCCGTGCGCTTAACATCGTTGATATCCGCATGTAGTATTCGAGGGTATCCATCTTCTCTTCGAGGCGGATGACCTCCATTGCAATCTCCCGGTCGTCGTAGATCACAGCCGAGTATGCAAGATCAAGCATCAACTCGGACGTGTCCTTCATATCGATCAGTAGATCTTTCGTACTTCTTGTGCAGTATTTAAGTTCCTTTGTCATGTTGTCGTGGGATGCCCTGTATTCATCTGCGACTTATGCCTGAACCGGTAACATTGGTTCCATGCAACATCAGCACGAACTATATCCCACCCGGCGCCCCATCATGGTCCTGATGTTATAGTATCAGGCAACAGGTCATTTAATTCACTGGTCACGGCATCCATCATGTCACTCTCTCGGATTCGTTTGATATATATGTTTCATCGATTGCTTCACCCCCATGCACCACGCCATACCACGTCACGTCACGGCAGGTCACGTCACAAGATTAATATCCCGACTGGGTATATCTGTGGGATGAATGAACACAGAACACAGCAACACAACACAAGGCAATGGTACGCAGCTAAACGATCCGGTTGTGCAGGCGGAGATCGTTTCCGCGATGCAGGTTGATGACCTTGTCAGCGCGCTTGGAGGGTGCGGATTTGGCGCAGGAAGGCTTGCACAAGCCTGTGATATCTACGAAGAGATGCTTAAAAGTAGCGCGACCACAAAGTTCTTCGGACTTGCCGGTGCGATGGTGCCAGCGGGCATGAGAAACATCGTATCAGGCTTGATCCGGGATGGACATATCGATGCGCTCGTCTCGACCGGCGCAAATCTCGTGCACGATCTCATTGAATCGCTTGGATTGCACCATTACAAGGGCAGCGACGTCGTTGATGACAATGCGCTGTACCGCGAGCAGATCGACCGGATATACGATGTGTTCATACCGGAACTCCACTTTACCCGACTGGAAGAGCACCTGCTCGCCGTATTCGAAGGAATGGGGGACCGCATCTCGATCCGGCAGATGCTCTCGGATATCGGCAAGTCGCTGGACGATTCCAATTCGATCCTGCAGGCTGCTTATGAATGTAATGTCCCGATATTCTGCCCCGCGGTCCAGGATTCGATGATAGGACTTCACGCGTGGCTTTACCGGCAGACAAACCAGCTAAATGTCGATGTCTTCGCGGACGTCCACGAGTTTCTTGATATATGCTTCGACGCAGAGCAGTCAGGCGCGGTATTCATCGGAGGTGGCGTGCCAAAGAATTTCATTCTACAGGGAACGCTCATGACATCAAAGGGATTTGACTATGCGATCCAGTTAACGACTGACCGACCCGAATCCGGCGGACTTTCAGGTGCGACGCTTGATGAGGCAAAATCCTGGGGAAAAATCAACGAAAACGCAAAAGCAGTCACTGTGTATGCAGACGCAACCATCACGCTACCGATCCTCGTGTCTGCGGTACGGAGCAGGTTATAACTGTTCTCGCAGTCTGAGTTGTTCGTCTGATTCGGAGGATTCGTCTGTTCAGGAATGTAAACGTAGATTTGGCGGATGACGCAAATGTTCGGGGATGTGTTTGACTACAGGTAATTAGGAAAATGTCATTTTGCTCACCGGAACATTTATGTAAGAGTTCATCCAACTGTATTATGGTGGGAGCGGGGCCGAGACGCCAAGGTTACTACTTATTCTCCCACCGTACCTCCTTTTGTGTACCCTTGGGTTCCGTGCGATTTTTTCACAAAAAATCGAGTAAAAACTGCCCTCCGGGTGGGGCTGTTGATATACTTTTCGTAAATCGACTTGTTGCGATATAAAATCCGTAACTACTCAGTTACCAAAAACAGTACCACGCGACCTCGTTATACCAGCACTGCTTGACCCGGAACACAACATAACCAAACGGGAATTTAACCAGAGAGTGCGCGGAAGGGGTTGCGGAGGATGATGCAGCTCTGCGGGCATGGCGATGTCATTTAAAAAATCGGCAGTGTCGCTGAGGATATTCGTTCTTTTCTATTAAATTGGTTATTTTCATAGTTTTTGGTTGGATGCAACAGAAACGAAAACATTAGACGATAAGATAAAAAGTCCAACTATCAATATACCTACATTTCAAGCAAACTACCAGCTTGCATGTCATTACGCGGAATCTGACCGCAAACGACGCCGAGGGTGAGATTCGAACTCACGAGGGCGTTATTACCCACACGCTTTCAAGGCAATTCTATCGTTCCAGGCGTGCGCCTTACCGCTAGACTACCTCGGCTTTGTGATCCATCCTTTCGGATATGTGCCCGTTTTCATGAGCACTCTTGATGTCTGCACCGCAATGCCGGTCTTCGCACGAAGCATCTCTGTATCAGACATGCGTGCGATGCCGAGCGAGACCGCCTCGCCTTGCTGGGTGTACACCGCGACCGTATCGCCGCTTCCGATGCCTTTTGACAGCGTCAGCAGCCCGGGCACGGCAAGCGACGCACCGTGGCATATTGCATCCACCGCGCGGTCGCGGATCGTGACCTTCGGCAGATGTATGAGCGCTCGTTCGACCGGAAATATCATGCTCCGTATCGCGGTTTCATCTCCACTTTCCTTCCAGATGACATAAGCATCGCGGAGGTCGTGCAGCGAGACCAGATTGCTTTCATCAAACGGACCTGCTTTTGTTCTGCGCAGTTCTGCCTCATGCGCACCGACGCCAAGAGCGATGCCGATGTCATGACACAGTTTGCGGATGTAGGTGCCGGCTTCGCATCCGACTGTGAAGAGCACATCCGCACCAACAATCTCTTCGATTCGGAGATGATAAACGGTTCGCACCCGGAGATTCCGTTTGACCGCCGACTTGACTGGCGGGCGCTGGTAAATGCGTCCTGTGAACTCTGCGCACACCTCCCTGATCCGATCCTCGGGAACCGGGTGGTGCAGGTGCATGAGGCACACATACTCCTTGGGCGCAAGAAGCAGCGCTTTCACGACCTTTGTGGCGTTTCCGAGCAGGATCGGGAGCACGCCTGTGACCTTTGGGTCAAGCGTCCCGCTGTGCCCCGCACGGGGGATAATCAGTATCCTTTTGACCCATGCGGCTACCTCGTGGCTGGTCGGACCGTATGATTTATCGAGATTGATTCCGCCCCGATTAAACAGCTCCTCGATCGGTCGATCTTCCGGTATGCCGCCATATCGCAGATCAGTTGGGTCCTGCGCTTTTACAAGGACACTTGCAGATTGCCATGCAAGGGCGTCCGAGAAAGAGTTTGCGGTCATATATGAATATATATATAGGAGGGTGCTATCGCTTATGGCGCATGCTCTTTCGGAGTTTCTTAAGTTTGTGCCTTCTCATTTTTGCGCGTTTCTTTTTCTTTGGTGTTCCCATGTTTTATCAACATCCTTGATCTTAAGTACCAATCGATTATTGGTGAAGTATACTCAAGTGTCTTTATCCTTAAAGGTGCTTACTGTAGCGGTAGTTTGTGGACACGCCCTTGCCATCCCAAAACCGGCGAATCACGAGTGGCGCAACATGCGAAACCGTTCGCCCGGACGCTATCCCTGGAGTGGCAAGTGGTGGCAGCGATGCTCGCGTGAAA
>CBDUQO010000081.1:0-9360 GCA_965369365.1 uncultured Methanosarcinales archaeon | reverse complement strand
CATGATGCACCCATTCACGCGTGACTGTCTGGCGTGGTCCGGCTCTGCGCAGATCGCACATACTCAATCGCCTGCTCAAAGTGCACCCTCGTGATCCTGACGCTGCTTACGAGTGCTTTCACATCGGCATCAGCAGTGTCCCTGCTCGCCCCGGACATCACCTCTCGAAGCGCGAGTATGGCAGCCTCCCGGCATACGGTGTGAATGTCGGCGCCTGAGTACCCGTCGGTCGCATCGGTGAGTTCTGATGCTGACACGTCGTCAGAGAGTGGTTTTCCCTCGAGTTGGATCTCAAAGATCTTTAATCGTGCCTCTTTATCCGGCATCGGTATGTGGACGAGGCGATCGATCCTTCCTGCCCGGATCAGTGCCGGGTCGATCAGGTCGATGCGGTTGGTAGCAGCGATCACGACCACATCACGCAGTTCCTCGAGTCCGTCAAGCTCAGTCAATATCTGTGAGACCACCCGCTCGGTCACAAAGGAGTCTGCGCTGCTCCCTCTTGCAGGCACAATCGAATCAACCTCGTCAAAGAATATAATCGCAGGAGACGCCTGTCTTGCCTTACGGAATATCTCCCGGACCGCCTTCTCGGATTCACCGACGTATTTGCTCAGCAGTTCAGGTCCCTTAATGCTTATAAAATTCGCAGAACTCTCGGTAGCAACCGCTTTTGCGAGCATGGTCTTTCCTGTACCAGTCGGACCATATAGCAGCACTCCGGTCGGCGGAGTTGTGCCGATAGCATCGAATATCCCCGGATAACGCAGGGGCCACTCCACAATCTCGATTAATTCCTGTTTCTGCGCCTCAAGCCCACCGATATCGTCCCATCTCACTTTCGGAGCCTCAACAAATACCTCACGCAGCGCAGAAGGCTCAATGGTCCTCATCGCCTCGTAAAAGTCTGTTTTTGTTACAATCAGTTGATCGAGTGACTCGGGCGGAATGTCCTCGTCAAGATTAAGCTCTTTCATGGTTCTGCGCAGCGCATGCATAGCCGCTTCCTTGCAGAGCGACGCGGTGTCAGCGCCGACAAAGCCGTGCGTAAGCTCGGCAAGCTCCTCAAGACCTTTTTCCTGCATCTCGTCATCAAGCGGCATCCCTCTCGTGTGGACCTGCAGTATCTCGAACCTGCCGTTTCGGTCAGGGACCCCGATATCGATCTCGCGGTCGAACCTGCCACCCCTTCGTAGCGCAATATCTATGTCGTTTGGGCGGTTGGTCGCCGCAATCACCACGACCTCACCACGCGACTGCAAGCCATCCATCAGCGACAGCAACTGCGCCACAATCCTGCGTTCAGTCTCCCCGGTAACTTCACCGCGTTTTGGGGCGATCGAATCGATTTCATCGATGAAAATAATACTTGGAGCCTCTTTTTCTGCATCTTCAAAGATTTCGCGAAGATGTTTTTCGCTTTCACCATAATATTTACTTACAATCTCAGGACCGCTGATCGATATGAAATTTGATGATGTTTCGCTTGCAACCGCTTTTGCAATCATTGTTTTTCCGGTCCCGGGAGGTCCGTACAGCAAAACGCCTCTCGGGGGCGCGATACCCAGTTTCTGGAACAGTTCGGGATGGCGGAGCGGGAGTTCAACCATCTCGCGAATAAGGCTGATCTCACGGCTCAACCCGCCGATATCCTCATACGTGATCTGCGTGGTGTGCGTATCGTCGTGGATCGGGCGTTCCTTGAGTTTGATCTTCGTGCTTCGAGTCACAAGAACCACGCCTGACGGATGGGTCGCTATGACCACGAACGTGATCGGTTGGTCCACGGTCTCGACCCGGAGGTGCTGCCCCTTTATGGTGGGTCTCCCCTCAAGATACCGTAACAGATACCGGGTTCCGCCGACCAGTTTGATGGCTTGTGTTGGTGCGATCACGACGCTGGTTGCGTCCTTCACCAGGATCTTGCGCAACCTGACCCGATCATCAAGCCCGACCTGTGCATTGCCCCTCGTGCCCCCGTCGACCCGCACAATGTCCGCTTCCGTATCACTTGGATATCCGGGCAACACAGTGGCGTACGCCTTCTCGCTGCCGGCAATCTCGATCACGTCCCCTGCAGATATGCCGAGCCGGTCCATAAAATCCCGGTCGATGCGTGCGATATCCTTGCCGACATCCCGGTGATATGCCTCTGCCACCTGGAGCGTGACTTCCTGTGCGCCGTCGTTCATGTACTGCACATCTGTATCAGGTCTTATTTGTATTACCTTCGGATGGGGCGGCAGGGGTGGATGGCGGTAGGGGGTCGCTCATTGATGCTGATTCGCACCATCAAGCGTCGACCGCATCCGAAAATGTCTTTTTAATGAATTTCGGATGCGTAAGTTTGATGATCGTTTCAAGATTCACTATATCTTCCCGGTTGTATTTTAACAGCAGTTCGAGCGCATCGGCACTGCCACGTTCATACTCATACCAGAGCCGGACCGCATCAAAACCGGTTATCCCTGTTGTGTCGTCGCTCCGTGTGATCCCGAGCGCCCGCTCGATGGCTTTAAGACCACCCGTGTAACCGATACGCCGCAGTGGATACATCAGGTCCGTGTGCAGCTGGTCAAAGTCGATCTCCGGATATTCGTGCTTTATGAACGGCAGGTCAAAACGTGCGCCGTTGAATGTCACCAGAAAATCGTATTTTGCAAACTCGTCAACAATATCATCGAGATCGATCCCGCGCACATAAGTCTTTGACGTCTTACCGTCGTAAATCCCGACGACAGTCATGTAGCTGTAGTTTGGAGAAAGACCGGTCGTTTCTATATCTACAAAAGCGATTTTATCATTGAAATCGCTGTACGCTCGCCAGTGCTCGGATTTCGGAAGTTGTTTTGCAAAAAATTCAGCGTCACCCGCGCGAAGGTGCTGCGCAGACTCCTCAATCCCTGCAAGGATTGTTGTCTTCTTGGCAGCAGATATGGGTATCTCGTCCTGTTGTTCTGCGAATTCGGACCAGGTTCTGATGCCGCATGACCATATCCTGTGCTCGATTGTACTCCCGATGCGTGGTATGTGGATGTATGTGCTTGTGAGCAATGGTTTTGCCTCCTCCCACGACACAATGACTCAAGAGGTGATTAAATCTTCGTCCGACGTGCGTGGATGCCAGTCGCTTAAGAAAACCGCGGTCCTGACACTGTCGTTGAAGAGTCACATCCACTCCATCCACCTCCTGGTGCCGGTATCCAACATGTTTATGTGCATCCGGATGCAAGCAAACCTGGAATAAGGAACCTGCGACGATGAAACAAATATATCGGCTACTACCAGGGCTTAATTGCGGCGAGTGTGGGTGCACAAATTGTATGCGGTTCGCAGCAGCACTGGCTGCCAAACAGGTAGAAACATCGGAATGCCCTTATCTGCTTCAAAATCGATTCAAAGGACGTATCACTGCGATCGACGAAATTTTATCAGGTTTGACAAGAGGTGGAGGTGAGATAGTGGCAGATGCAGGGGCACATACAAAAGATGAGATTGTTGGGCTCATCGACCATCTTACAGCGGATTTCATTTTATCGCCACTGAAGGGCGAAACGTCCTGCCTGGAGGATCTGCATCCGTTTGACCAAAGCGTTCAGGTTGGAGTCGGGGATATCATCCGTTATCGCCCATGGGGCTGTCCGGTAACGCATTTTGCGGAGATTCTCGAGGTGAATCACGGAATCATCACGGTGCGCATCACAGGACCGCTCCACCGGATTGGTAAGGATATGGAATGGATAGATACCGGGATTTGCATGGTCGTTGCCTTTGAAGGTAGGGTAACGAAGGGCAATGTTCCTGATGTCGGGGCAACGGTGCGGTTTCTGCCAGAGCACTGTATGATGGGTAAGGTGCATTCAGGCGTGATCGTGCATTCGGAGGGTAGCCGTGTGCGGATCGAGGGAATCGATCTTAAGGTATGGTAACGCGGATATGGCACGATCCATACTCTTTGACGCTTTAAAAAATGCAGGAATCGATTTTGTGGCGAGCGTTCCATGCGTTAACCTAATAGAACTGCTCGATGAGATCGAGTGTGACGAAAGGATCCTGCATGTCCCGGTGACGCGGGAAGAAGAGGGCATTGGGGTGTGTGCTGGTGCATATCTCGGCGGAAAGAACCCGGCGATGGTTATGCAGAACTCAGGTCTTGGGAACAGCATTAATGCGCTCGTGTCGCTTGATCTGCTGTACCGGATACCGCTGATGATGATTATCAGCCATCGCGGCGATCTCGGTGAACGGATCTCCGCGCAGGTGCCGATGGGGCAACTGACGCCAAAACTACTCGATGATCTCGGGGTGCCGTGGTATTCACCTCTGCCGGCAGAGGTGGGTGATGTGGTTTCGGGTGCGTGGACTCTTGCAAAGACGTCAGGGCTCCCGGTCGCGATTCTCTTGGGCGAGCCGTTCTGGGCAAGAGTTGTGACAAAGTAACCCAAGCTCCGATCGAACCGCCTTAAACATGCCGATTCTAACTGTAACTCCGAATGAACGGGATATGGGGCAAGTAACCGGCAGCGCTTCTCAACAGTTTCCTGACCAGTTCAAATGGCTTCCAACTGAGTCGGAGCGAGTATCATCACACCCGCTCTACCCAATAGCATACACATTCAGGGCGGCTTTGGCAAAAACCATGGTTACCATGCCAGTTATGACCATATATCTCCAATCTTTGTGATAGTAGTGGGATACGATAATAGCGACGTGTATCGGCACGAGAATCAGCAGAACCGCCGTTAAATTCCCTAAAATTCTGTCAATGCCAGTCGTATCACAGATTATTATCTGAACGAGTTGAACGACCACCCCGCAGACAAATGCTATCCCAAGCACCCCTGATATCTGCTTACGAGTGGTACTCTCACGGTTTATTCCGGATGTGCTTGACATCAGTCTGGTATAAGCCCTTCGCCACTGAATATCCGTGACGCTTCCGAAAGCGTGAGATCATCCGGTGGAACGATCAGATCAGATTCCACGATGACATCCGAATCAAGCGGAGTTCCCTTCTCCCGAATCTTCGACGTAAACGCACCAAGCACGTCCCTGAACTTTGTTTCGTCGCCGGACTTGAGCAGACGCACGATTTCGTTATCGAGCTTGTTTAATTCGTCCAGCAAATCATCACTCACCTTGTACTGACCCTCGGTCATGATTCTTATGATCATTTTCCCATCTCCGCCTTCAATCTTGCAAGATCATCGTCCACGCCGGTGGTGGTCTGCATCTTGCGTAGTTCCCGTTCAATGTCATCTTCCCCGCCAATCTCATCGAGAGCGCCGAGTTCGACCATCTCGTCAAGCGCAGCCGATTTTGCACGCATTCCCTCAGTCTTATCCTCTGCCCGCTGGATAGCGAACCCGACATCAGCCATCTCCTCGGATATCCCGGTGACTGCCTCTTTCACCTTCACCTGTGCTTCAGCAGCGGTGTACTGTGCCTTTATCGTCTCTTTCTTCGTTCTGAATGCTGTTACCTTAGCTGAAAGTTTCCTTTCCGTTTCAATGAGCTTTTGTTGTTCCAGCTCCTGCTCATTGATCTGCATAATGAGACTTTCAATCTCTATTGTATTGGATTTCTTCCGTTCAAGTGCAAGTCGTGCAAGATCATCTCTGCCTGAATTGATAGCATCCTTTGCCTGTTTATCGAGTTTTTGAGTGTTCTGCTCAAGTTTTACTTTCTGGAGTTCAAGCCGCTTCTTGGCTGTGACAACCGTGGCTACGCTACGCTTTACCTGCTGCACGAGCTCCAGTTGTTTTTGATATGAGTAATCGAGTATCTCCCGTGGGTCTTCATGGCGATCGAGTAGTTTATTTGCCTTGGATTTCACCATAAGCTCCATGCGCGTAAATAATCCCATAAATCCACCATGGCGACGAGATCATATAAAGATGTTGTCAAAAAATTGCCCGGATGATTTTGTAAATAATATATATTACTATCACAAATAATAGTACCTGCGCCATCCCAAACATGAACAGCAAAACTCTGTAGACCAGCATGACCGCGACGACGATGATCACGATCTGCACTATCTCACTGAGTTTTATGCCAAAAAGGTTTGCCATGAAATTATTGGGGGTGTTGTAGCAGTAAAAAGCTTTCCTGATTGGAAGGGTATATCAAGATCAAGACTGTATAACATAATAACGTCAGATGCAACACACCAATACACAATAAACACTATACCGGACTGTTGATGGAATTGAAATGGCTAAATAAGATCATTGGAAAAGAACCCCGGCAAGAGACCCCCACAATCGCTTTTCACGAAGTTGAAAACTGGGTTGCGGATGAATTGAAAACGGACCTCGGCAAATTCTTCAAATCCGCTGCCCGGGTATTTACAGAGATTGAAGAGGCGAAAGAGCAACTGGTGCGCGATATCGGGATGTTTGAGACTGTGGAGCCTCCTGATATGCCGCCCCGCGTGCTGAAAGTGGGGCTTGCAGCCCGCGATAATATAATCAAGCAGATCAATATGCTGATCGATAAGATCAACACCCCATCGATGGATTATTCGGCGATCAGGGAATTTTACGTAACCGCCAACACCAATCTCGAAAATACGCTCGAAAAATCAGTGAAAAGCCACCACTCTGCCAAATATCTGTTTCCAAAGGAGGTTGGGGTGGTGATTTCCAACGTTCGGGATGTGAAAAAGTTACTTGCCAAACTCGAACTTCTGATCGATGAAAATGAATATCTAATAGGGACTTTTAGCAAGATTTCAGGAGTTATACAGAATATAATAGATCTGCAGGATACCATCGTCGAGCACAATTTAAGAATCGGGAACGCCGGATCGGAACTGGAGGGGTTTCGTCATACGAGCGACAACTGTGCCACCCGGCTGGAACAACTCTCTGACAGCACCGAGTGGGGTTCTTTTGTCGAACTTGAGACTGAAATAAAACAGGCTCGGGATGAGCGGGACATTATTGAAACCGGCGTCATGGAGATGTTCATGCCGCTTAACAAAGCATTTAAACGGATGGAAAAGCAGGATGCCAGTGGAAGGCACACACTTTCTGCAAAACAGAAAGAATCGCTTAATATGTCCCTCAAAAATCCAATCGAGATGGATGCAGCAGACGTCACTGATTTTATGATTAGTGTGCGCAAATTACTCGATGACGACATCCTTGGACTCAAGGATAGGGTGCGTGACAAAGCCACCAGTCAAACAAATCAAATAATAGATTCTTTCGCATCAAAGAAAGATGCACACCAAAGTATTAGCTCCAGGATAATGGAGATTGAGGATCGGATATCCCGTCTTACCATATCCGAAACGAAAACTACGCTTGAGCGAGAACTTGCCACAAACAACGAACGGATCAAACGGATCGAGCAGGAGATCGAAAATTTAAGAGTTGAATTGGAGATGCGGGGTAACGAACTCAAAGATCAGAAGAGGGCGCTTTCTGACGCGGTAAATGCGATCAAAACAGTCCGGGTATCATTTGATTGATCCATCCGGTTCGCCGGTTCATGTCGCCCGCGGGCATGGCTGGCTGGAATTGTGTGGTGTGCAGTATATGCGGGGGTGCCACATATCTGCTGCGCCAGATCTGGCAAGGGTGATACGGTTATGACTATAGTAAACACGATCAGGGACTGCCTCCGGAAGTTTGGTGTGACGGCTGCAATCATATTCGGAAGTTTTATCGAGCAAAAAGAGTACCGGGATATCGATGTTCTGATCGTACTTGAAGAATCAGAAGATACCCGGGCGGTGAGGGTTGCGCTGTGCGAAATCGATGCCAACATTGATCCCACGTTCGTAACAACCGCTACATTTGAAGAAAACCTTTTAATTGGAAATCCGTTCTATCTAAACGTGCTCGAAGGAGAAATCATCGTTGGCAACGTGTATGTTGAGCGATGCAAGGAAATGGCTGGCATGCCGTCAGGCGAGATCGCCCGGCGTTACTTTGATTTTGCATTGCATGCATACAGAAGAGCAAAATGGTCGGAGGAATATTTTGACTGCTATGTCGCCTGTAAATTCCTGATCGAGCACCTGATGATGAAAAATGGAGTGTACGTGACCGATCCGCACTGTTATGATTCATACCTCTCTGAACTGGATCTACCGCTTGACCGCGATGCTGCCCTGGCGGTATCACGGATACTGATGCATCGCAGGGGCGATGTAAAACTCTGTGAGGATGATGTTAAGCGGGTGATACGGATTCTCGGGAGTGGGTGGTTTGAGCGCAATCCAAACCGACGACACTAAAGTGGAGCCTGAAGCCTGAAAATCTGGTTTTTGCGTATCGCACATGAACTATTAGTACGCGCTCGAATGACGTGCGGTTAAAACCATACGATTGCACGGATTCCCACAAGATTTCTGTGTCAATCTTACGTCTCCTATGGTTTTATATGCGGATATTCCTGCAATGTTGAATAAGTGCAACTATCGACAGTGTTTTGAAAACATTAGCTACCCGATGCCGGAAAAAATAAAAAATGGGGAATAGATCGCTAAACTAATTAGCAGGCGTATCGATACCGATCTTCCTGACATTTGGCTTCCAGATCTTGTCTGGCATCCAGTCAGGCTTGTTCTTCGGAGCATTGACCTGTTCTCTCCATCCCTCAAAGATATGCACTTTCTTTGTGCCGCGTTCCCGCAGCATTATCTTTATCGGGTTGCTCTTGGTGCCACCTGCCCGATTAGCAACTTTGAGCGCAGCCTGACGCGGCTGTCTCCCGGAAAACACCCCATGTTCGCTCCCATCAGGGTCATGCAATACAAAATTCCTTGTCTTCTCCATAATCATACACCTCGCGGCATGATTTAGCCACGCGCATCACATATTGCTAAACCTTTATCAAATATTAATGTAACGCCTGTATGTGATGAACCCCGGAGATGACGTGCAATGGTAAGCATCATGGAGATCTATCAGTTACTTCCAAAACTGAACTGCAAGGAATGCGAAAAACCCACCTGCATGGCGTTTGCAAACTCGCTTCTGACTGGTGAGTCCACACTTGAGGACTGCCCGCCACTGTACCAGAGCGAGTATGAAAACCAGCTTGAGCAACTCACAACGATGCTTGCACCAGTCAAGGGCGCTACTGAGACCGGTTTGATCGTCCACGACGAGCTATGTTTCGGGTGCGGGAATTGCGTTGTTGCATGTCCTGTAAACGTCGCCAATGATCCGCACGGCGCGGCGATCGGGCTTGCACCATCAAATGATAAGGTGATACTGGCAGTGGTAAACGGCGTTGTCACCGCTGCAAACGTCAGTGAATGCAGACGGTTCGGGCAGAACCGGATCCTGTGCGATGTCTGCATCATAACATGCCCGTCAAAAGCGATCGAATTTATATAAC
>CBDUQO010000080.1:0-9380 GCA_965369365.1 uncultured Methanosarcinales archaeon | reverse complement strand
CAGTATTCTATTACTTTCATTTGTCATATTGCCATCTCTATATTGTTTGTTTTAACTTGTATGTATGTGTGATTTATGGATAATCAGTTATGCAAATACACCTGTAATGTGACATTTCATCAGTGTTGGCACATCATATCCAAAGAATCTACTATAACTTAAATGTTTCTGTCTTAAGATGCTGTCACATCACGTGATGTTTAGGTCACAGCCTCGCCGGTGGTGCAATCGGATAAGTCCGGACACAATATGAAATCTCTTGAATGGATCTCGCTCTTATGCAAACAACACCTAATCTGTGTCTATCTGCAAAATCAGTAGCTGATAAAAGCTTTTAGCCACAGATTAACGCAGATTACACAGACTTCACCTACAACTCAATTGAACAGTTTCATGGAATCCCATGTAACCCCCGATGACGTGACAATCCCTGTCTCAACGGATTGTCATGCTTCGTATGGCTCACGATCATTTGCAAGATTTTTGAGAGCAGCACCCCTCATGCCACCGAAACGTTCCATCTACGCTCACAGACATGAATCGACACGTCCGGACAATCACCGCGATGATCGCAAGCAGGGGTGCGCTCGATGAGGATGGGGTGGTCTTAAATTCATCGGTGTCGAACCTGTGTTTATCGCGCCCGGGTAAGCCGTGGATGAACGGCATGATAGATGACAATGACCGGGGATTTCGGAGAGAAGTTGTGGGAACAAGAACAATTGGACAGATCCGGAACACATTCGGTGTGAGGCGAAAATCTTCATGATGCGGCATAACAATCGCCAGGGACTGATTCGGAGGCTGTACCGCAGCGCAGAGTTCCGGCGGATTTCAAGAGCGGTCTCGAATAACCTGCCGATCACAGAGGGCAAAGTGCACTTCATACGGCTGGTGTTGGAGAACGGAACAATTAGCGTTCTGAATGAGAATAACAGCTTCGATAAATCGTTGGCGTATGGATATGCGTGGGCTACTATCGACACAAAGTGAGAACAATTGATGGTCTACTATCGAGAGAAGAACGAAGAGGAGGCAGGTTTTATCAAGATTTATGAGTACAATATTGGTGAAAATGTAAAAAGATTCGAAGAGAAGTTCTGAATAAGAAAAGTGTAAACGATGTTATGGACCTAATATGCACCTGGAGTGTAAACGGTGTGTAGAGCCCTACCACTTATTCTATCGACAGAACATTCGATTGTGCCTCCGCAAGTTAAATTGCCGCGACACTTGCCCACACTTAACAAAATCCCTGCCAGCTGCCACCAGTTATATCAGACCGCAGCCCCATACTCTTGATCGGACCAATCATGAAGATACATCTGACAGCCGGAACCTGCGAGATACCGGACACCGGCGTTTTCTTAAGCGCGATAGGCGGCATCGCATCAAAATACGGCATCACGGTTCAGGCGATCGACGCAGACCTGATAGCGGGCAGAGAGCATGTTATCGCCGCAGCAGAAAAGGCAATCCGGGCGATGGAGCGATCCGAAAACATCTCTGGCGACCCGGGCATGGAAATACTGCTACGCGCATCCGGAAACCGCCAGATCAAGAAAGCATTGTCGATGGGCGTTAGAAATGGCAGAAATAATGTAATTCTCGTCGCTGTTGGAGAGAGCATCCCTGCCGCTGTGGCTGGCGAGCTTGAAAACCTTGTGGATTCGTCAGATGCGGTGGATGTGACCCTGTACGGACCCGGGAAACGGGATTCGATCATCTCCTTCTTTGGCATCACTGAAAGTGAGATTGCGACGGTGGGCGAGGCAAAGATCCCGGAACTCGTGCTCGAGCGGGTGGCGCTTGTTGATGTGATGAAATAACCCTGGCACACACAACCAGCATCACACATACCACATATTCCAGCACTTATTCCATCACTCAGCTTCCACAGCCGCGGCAACACCTAAGATACCTGACTCATCAAAGAACCGCCCGATGATCTGCATTCCAATCGGCAGCCCGCGGGTGCTTCCACATGGCACCGATACAGACGGCACGCCGGCAAGGTTGATCGGCACGGTATTCACGTCAGCAAGATACTGGGAGAGCGGATCGACCAGTTCACCAATCCCAAACGCCGGTATCGGCATCGTCGGCGTAATCAGGACATCAACGCTTCCAAAAGCAGAATCAAAGTCCTGCTTAACAAGCGTGCGAACTTTGAGTGCTTTCAGATAATATTTGTCATGATAGCCGGTTGAGAGTGAGTATGTGCCAAGAATGATCCTTCGCTTCACCTCTTCCCCGAATCCGAGTGCACGAATCTCGGATGATGTCGTGATCCAGTCCGTGTCATCGATGCGCAAGCCGTATCTCATGCCGTCGAATCTCGCCAGGTTCGACGAGGCTTCGCTCATAGCGATAATATAGTAAGCGGCAAGCGCATACTCGGTGTGCGGCATATCGATCTCTGTGTATGTCGCACCAGCATCCTCAAGGCGGTGAATTCCATCCCAGACTGCCGCCTCAACGGCAGGATCGACGCCCTCGCCAAAGTACTGTGCAGGGATGCCGATTTTAAGCCCCGTTACATCAGGGGCACCATTGTCATTATTATTGCCGTCGATATCGATCGTCGTGTTTGCGTCAACAGACGTAGAATCCCTCGGGTCATACCCTGCGATGATCGAATAGAGCAGGGCGACATCACGCACATTCGATGCGATCGGTCCGATCTGCTCAAGCGAGTTCGCATACGAGATCAGACCATACCTGGATACTGCGCCGTACGTCGGCTTCAGTCCAACCACGCCGCAAAATGACGCAGGACACCTGACAGAGCCTCCTGTGTCAGAACCAAGCGAGATCGCAACCTCCCCTGCCGCAACAGTGGCAGCACTTCCACCTGATGAGCCGCCGGGAACGCAATCAGGGTTGTGCGGATTTCTTGTTGGTCCGTAGTAACTGGATTCGGTGGACGTCCCCATTGCAAACTCATCCATGTTCGTCTTTCCGATGATGATTGCGCCCTCGTTACACAGGCGCTCGATCACGGTAGCATCATAAGGAGGGATGTAACCATCAAGAATATGTGATGCGCAGGTCGTCCGGATACCGTTTGTAGATATATTATCCTTAATTGCGATCGGAACGCCGGAGAGCTTGCCGTCTGACTCTGAGTCTCCGGAGTCGATCAAGCGTGCACGCGTGAGCGATTGATCTTCCGCCACGGTTATGAACGTGTTAAATTTACTCTTGCGGATCTGTTTGAGGTGATCGGCAACCACTTCTTCGGCAGAGGATTCTCCGACACGCCGCAGTACATCAGCAATACTCATCATGATTTACATACTTATGCTCGTCTCAAGTTATATGTTATCGCCGGTATCGCTGCAAGAAGATTCGGCAACACAGCGGTCAAGCGTGATCGCCCCCCCCGTTTCCGCAGGTCACGGCGACAGCGGCGGACTCAGAAGCCCCCGCGTCTCAGGAAGCCCGAGCATCAGGTTCATGTTCTGGATCGCCTGCCCTGCTGCGCCTTTTACGAGATTGTCGATCGCAGATACCACAACCACGCGATCCCCCCCGCACACAAGCCCGATGTCGCAGAAGTTTGAGCCACGCACGTCCGCGAGATTCGGGAGACCACCTCCTGCCCCCCGCACCCTGACAAACGGTTTATCCCTGTAGAACTCTCTATATGTATCCAGTATCGCGCCAGGTTCGCATTCTTTGCGCAGAATCAGATGCGCAGTCGTTAGAATCCCGCGAATGACCGGCACAACATGTGGCGTGAAGAATACGTTGTTGTGATTCAATGCACCTTCCAGCAGCCCCAGTTCCTGGACAATCTCTGGTAGATGTCTGTGCGTGGTGACATTGTAAGCACGGACGTTTTCTGCAAGATTCGGGTAGTGTGATGTCTCGGACGGTTCTACTCCCGCGCCGGAGATTCCTGATTTCGAATCAAAGATTGCGTATTTGATCATTCCTGCTTTTGCAAGTGGTGCTGCCGAGAGTATCGCACCTGTGGGGTAGCATCCCGGATTTGCGACAAGACTTGCACCGGATGCTTCCGGGTGCAATTCAGGAAGACCAAAGACCGCACCGCCATCTCTTGGGTCGGTGTGTACACGCCCGTAAGTCTCCTCGAACACCTGCACCGGCAGCCGGTAATCAGCGCTCAGGTCAACCACGCGCACGCCGCCCTTAAGGAGCGCAGGAACAATATCCATCGCCGCGCCGTGCGGAACTGCCGTGAAGACAAGATCGCACGTATCAGCGATCTCTGATACGGGTGGGTTCTCGAAATGCAGATCGATCAGTCCTGTGAGGTGCCTGTGGACATCCGTGACCGGAGTTCCTGCGAGCCTTCTTGATGTCACAGTCCTAATACGGGCTTCCGGGTGCGGCAGGAGCAGCCTCATCAGTTCACAACCTGTGTATCCTGAGCCGCCTATGATTCCAATATCGAGCATGGTCATTCTTGTGGCTCTGACTTGTCAAAAAGATTGTTGAAGACTGGGTTTAGGTGGTTATGTGGAAATGTTCTACGGAGCTATTGCGCCCGGAAGCCCCGGATCCGCCACCCCCACCTCCGCAAACGCCCTTGCACGCCTGAGACACGACTCGCACACCCCGCACGGCACATCTCCTGACCGGTAGCATGACCATGATAGCTCAAGCGGCGCACCATTCAGGATGCCGAGACGCACGATATCCACCTTATTCATGTGGATAAGCGGCGCATTTATCTTTGGATTGCTGATTGTGCCATATTCGAGCACACGATCGAACCGCTCAACAAACTCAAGAGTATTGTCAGGAAACGTTCTCGCTTCCTCAAAATCAAGACCGACCGTGATAAAATCGTAATCATAGTTCTCCGCGTAGCCGGCGGCGATAGACATAAAGATCAGGTTTCTTGCAGGCACCCACACACCGTGGGCAGTCTCCACTGCCTTTTCGCTGTCCAGTTCGTGCGCCTCGATCTGCGGCAGTTCTGACGTGCCTACAAGCGCCCCCCCAAAACGCGCAATCCACGGCAGTTCGATCACTTCGTGCACCACATCAAACTTGTCGCAGATCCTGGCTGCGCACTCTATCTCTTTTGCTGCCGCCTGCTGCCCGTAATCGAAAGTCAGGCAGAGAACCTCTTTGCACTGGTCATACGCGTGCTTGAAAGCAACGGTTGAGTCAAGTCCTGCTGAGAGAAGGACCACCGAGTTCATGACTTCATGTATTCCCGCACGATTCCGGCAGATCCCTCTGATTTAAACGCCCTCATGAATGTACTCGCCTCTTCGTACGCCCGATCCTCGATTGCCGATACGGTCGCATCATCAAGAGAATAAAGCTCCTTAAAGAACTCTTTTATCGCAAACTTGCTGCCCTTGCCAAATACCTCAAGATCGCTCTTCCCTTCTGCCGAATACATCCCGAGCGTCCAGTCCCATATCCTTTGATATAGATCGGGCTGCTCTTCTTTCAGGACGTCCCAGACAAGATTCATCCAGAAGGTGCCGACGTTCCCCTTGATGATGTCGCCGTGTGGGAACTGCTCTGTAATTAGATGTCGCGGCGTTCCTGTGATGCCGTGCTGCGCGATCCGGACATTTAGATTATTTTCCCGGAGTGCTTTTGCAACCGCCTTTGTTCGCGGGATGTCGATCGTGACTTGCTCGATCGGGTTACCCTGCTCATCGAAAATGTTGCCGTGGGTGCTGCCGTTTGCGATCGCAAGCACCTGCGGGTGTACACCTGCCGAATTGAGCGACGTGATGAATGCCACAGCTTCATCAGGCGTTGTCAGCACCATGCCAGAGCCATCAGTCCGCCCGATCTCGCCGACTTCAGCCTCAAGCCCGAACCCGCGACCTTCCATCTCGGATTCTATGAACCGTGCAAGCTCAATCGTCGCATCGATGTTCGGTGCAAGCTCTTCGGCGGGAGTCTTGCCGTCGAAATTGAAGAGATGTGACGCATCGATCGCAAAACTGGTGAAACCGGCTTTGATCTGCGCTGCGATCAATTCCTTAACTGAATTAAGTTCCTCGACCGTCCCCTTCTTAACACCAATATGATCTGCATGTAGTGCCCAGATGTCAAGCCCCACCTCGCATGCAGCCGCGCACGTCCGCATCGAGAGTTCTGCCGGGGTAAGTCCTGTGTACCCGCCCTCCTGATTGCACTCCGATTTCGCAAGTTCGATCATGACTGCGGAATCGAGATCCTTTGCAGCCCGGAAAATGCCTTTCGTGATTCCAGGGACGATTCTGGTGTTGCACGCCATGATGATGCAACTCTTATCTTTTACAGCGTTGAATATAACCGATCCGGGTATTGGATTGCACTCCATGAAAATTCACCTCGCCCTAATTTATGTAGTTACTTGAAATTAAGTGTTTTGGAAAATGAAAAATGCGGGGGATGGGATTCGAACCCACGAACTCCTACGAGACTAGGCCCTCAACCTAGCGCCTTTGACCTGGCTGGGCAACCCCCGCACGGGGTATGAGCACATCGGTTCTTGGAACCATTCGTTAATAAATCTATGTGCTGGTTGCGATGTGGGGGTTGGTGCCTTTTGGTAGTACGCGACGGTTTGCGGGCATCATTACCCACAACCATTGCCCCATAACCCTGCACCACAATCTGGCACCACAACGTTGATATGTGACACTTTCAATACCAACAAAGAGAGGCATTTACTTGACCGACTTTGACATACACATTGGTTACGCGCACATCAGAAATCCAATTGCACTTGCGGCGATGGCTGGCATCGCTGACTCAGGTTTTGTCAGAAAAGTTGCCATGGGTGCAGGGCTTGCGATACTCGGTGGATACAATCTGGATGATGCGACAAACGACGCTGCAGTCACGATCAGGGAGCGGGGGCGTGCCGAGTTTGTAACGCCCGAACCAATCGAGCATCTGAAAAGCGAGCTTGAACAACTGAATGAGATGGAAAATCCACCCGCAATCGCACTAAACGTCCGCAGCACAGAGTTAAACCCACTGCTCGAGGCGGCACTCCTCGCAAAAGAGTATGGCGCGATCCTCGAGATCGACGCGCACTGTAGGCAGCCCGAGATGACTGACATTGGCGTTGGGGAATCTCTTCTTCGCGACCTGGATAAATTAACATCGATGATCTCCCGCGTCAGGAAGACTGGAGTTGCCCTATGCGTGAAGACCCGGTCTGGTGTCGTTGACGATGAAGAGCTTGCAGTGGCGATCGAGCGGGCAGGCGCCGATGCAATCCACATCGATGCCATGAAACCGGGCGCGGGCGCAGATTACCGTGCGATCAGGGTGACAAGGAACGCAACTAATCTGGTAATAATCGGCAATAATTCGGTTGTGGATTTTGTGAGCGCGAAAGCGATGTTCGGGCATGGTGCGGACATGGTCTCGCTTGCAAGAGCCACGCTGGAAAATCCTGACGTGATAAACACCGTTGTGAAGCAAACAACCATGTTTCAGGAGCGAACCGGCTGGTATAATGCACCAAAGCACATCTGCGGTGGCGGGGATGACCGAGCGCTCACTTTCTGCTGCTTACCAGTCAAACCGTGTGCGATTCATGGGGTGCTCAAAAGACACGGGATGACACCACAAGAGTTCGCAGACTTAAAAGTAGAACTCTCACGCGGCACGCCGCTTGAACTTGGAGACAATACCTGCTTCGGAACGCTGATCTGGTGCTGCAAACTCACAAAGCCATGTTTCCTGCGAAACGCCGTATTCGAGCAGATCGGTCTGTCAGGGGTTGAGTATATGAAACTTAAGAAACAGCTTTCAGAGGGAATCCTCAAGCGTATTCACGGAAAAACACAGGATCACTGATTAATCGGCAGCAGCACCAGTCTCCTTAACATCAATGCTGCGGATGATCATTACCGGTATGTTCGATGTGTGGGCAACCGTGCTTGCGACGCTTCCAAGAAGGATCCGGTCAAGCCCGGTCTTGCCAAGAGTTCCCATCACGATCAGGTCGATCTCGTTCTCACTTGCATAATCGACGATCTCGTGTGCCGGATGTCCGTCCAGGACGACGCCCTCAAACGGTACTGAAGACTGCTCGCATTTCTCCTCCACATACTTTAGTGCCTCGCCACCTTCGGCGCGTAGCAGTTCATACATGCTTGTCCATGCGGCATCCATCGGCATGGACGCAAATACGCTTGTGTCAAGTACGTACACAGCACAAACGTCAGCGTTAGCAACGCGGGCAAGTTCGATGCCGTATCTAATCGCTCTTGCCGTGTTATCCGATCCATCTGTTGCAACCAGAATTTTATTATACAATTCCTGCTCCATGAAACCACCTCGTGCATTCATCTACTGCTGTTGAGATAAGGTTTGTGTTTGGATGGTGGGGGATTTTTTGTAACTACTCAGATATGTTGATTGGTCTCTCGATTGTGATTCTATGCAAGCATGGCAAGAAAAATAACCGCTGAGGACGCGGAGGTTCGCAGAGATACAAGCAGCCTCCGCGTCCCTCTCTCGCACTCGGCGGTTAAATTCCCTGTTTGGTCCATGTTGTGTTCCGGGTCAAGCAGTGTCGATATAGCGAGGTTGTGTGATACCGTTTTAGGTACCTGAGTAGTTCGATTTGCATACATATCTCAAGCAGATCTACCTCCACCGCCGCACCACCCACATCACAGCGAGCACCCCGCAGCCAGCAAACGCCGCTGTGAACCCGGGCAGCCCCTGCTTCGGCTTCGTAGGCGTTGCACCTGCGGCAGGCGCAGTTGCTGGCGTTTGAGCTATTGCCTTTGGTGGCGGGGTGATGCCCTCGCCCGGCGGCAACTGCACCACATCCACTGACGCGTTTGCTGCCGATGCTGCTGGCATTTCCGTAGCGTTCGCCGCCACAGCCGGCACCGGCGCAGGGGTCTCGAACCATCCGGGCGGGTATGTGCCTTCACCGCCAGGTACCGAACCAACAAGTACAAATGTGTCGCCGGGTACTGCCGCTGTTGGCACCATATCGATGACACAACCTGCTGAGAGCGTTCCGGTGCCTGATGCATTCCATGCCCATACCGTAATGTTTGTCCAGCCACTTGAATCGGGGGGAATCCAATATACAAACGTTTCTTTGGTGCTGTTGCGCCTACCATTTATGCTGACGTTGTATGCGTCTGTGACATTACCCATGTCAAAGACGGTTGGTGCCGAATTCATCCCGATATTGCCAAGACCACCTGTTATCGCACTATCACTCTGCCACGTTGAACCAGTCCGGTTAAAACCATAAAAGCTGCCATTCGCCGCACCGGATATAAGGTACCACCGCCCGTCTTTCCGAAAGACGGTTGGTGCCGAATTCATCCCGATATTGCCAAGACCGCCTGCTATTGCACTATCACTCTGCCACGTTGAACCAGTCCGGTTAAAACCATAAAAGCTGCCAT
>CBDUQO010000079.1:0-9426 GCA_965369365.1 uncultured Methanosarcinales archaeon | reverse complement strand
AGGAATACTGGATCTGCGAGGGGAATATAAACCTGAATTACCGGACAGAGCACGACAGTGAGACGGTCTCTTTTGAGAGGATGTTCGGAAGTTCCGATGATATCAAGTCTGCCACACTCCGGACGATATACCTATCCGGAAACGAGGGTGTGAACGACACGCTCTCATTCAACAGCCACCTGATCGCGGAGGATGCTGCGGATGGCGGGTGCATCGAGGACGGAGCATACGTGTGGAGGGATCTCTGCTTTGATCTGGACTCCTGGGATGTTACCGAGTACATCCAGCCGCAGAACAACATGACATACAATCGGAAGATAGACGGATACCTGCAGCCCGTTGGTGCCGTGCTGATCGTGGAACATACAGAGAGGGTTCCGGCACCATCTTCCGGGTCAACGGAATTGCCACCAAAATCAACACCAGGGTTCGGATCGCTCCTTACGATTCTCACGATTCTTGCATCGATCATTGTAGCGCGGAGACTGCCATGAATCCGGATGCGAGATGCCATGAAAATGGCAACACGAGGATGCACGGATGGGTCGGAAAATGGGTAATAGCATACAAAAAATTATCTGGATTGGTGTGAATTATGACAAAATTTAAATATCTACTATTATGTATATTGTTGCTGACCCTTGCCCAGCAAGCGGGGGCGGATTACAAATTCGATGGTACGCCGATCGTTTCTGTTGCGCATGGCACCGTTGCAGGGGGTGTGTATGTGGCTGGCGGACATGGTAATGAGGATGCCAAGAGCGCGCCATACACCGAGAGATTCGATCTGCCCGGGGACGTGGTCTATGCCCGCCTATATGTTGGTGTCTGGGGAGGAAACCCGGATTACACCGGAACGGTCAAGACCACAGTCAATGGAGATACGCTCGGGACGCTGAATCTTAAAGGTGCGGCGGACGACAACTCAAATGTGGTGTGCACCGGCTACGGGGTGTACCTTGTGACTTATGAGGTTACCTCCGCTCTCGCAAAGGGAGCCAATACCGTATCAGTCGTGACTGCCGGCGACATTGATGGCAGGGTTTATGGCATCACGCTTGCAGCGGTCTACGAGAGTGAGAACGATGATGCACCAGAGGTTGAATACTGGATAAACGACGGGCACGAGAATCTGAACCACAAGACGCCGCACGATAAATGTACCACCCCATTCGCTGCTGCAACATCCGCAAATTCGGATGCAAGCCTCACCGTCGGGTATCTCTGTGGAGATCCCGGAGAGACGGATCACCTCTACATAAACGACAACCAGATCGGAGGTGATGATGTGGCAGACAGCATGGGGGATTCTGCTTACGGTTTTGATCTTAAGACCTTCGATGTCTCTTCATATTTTAATACGGCAGGAAATACCATATTATTTGAGAGAGGAACTGAAACCGCGATTCATCCGTTCGTTGCGGTGCTCACACTGAATAGCGGTGGCGCATCAACACCAACACCAACACCAACACCACCTTCGGCAGAGACGAAGCCGGATCTGGAGATTGTGGAGATCAAAACGCCAAGCCGGGTCTTTGCAGAGAAAGAGAATACAATTGAGGTCGTCATCCGAAATCGGGGCGATTACGATGTCAAAGACGCGTTCAATCTCGAGTTATCGGTGGGGAGTATCATCCTCGGATCGGTTCGCATTCCGGATCTCGGCGCGGGCGAGAGCAAGACTGTGCAATTCACCTGGAATCCTGATGAGACGATCGATTACACACTCTCTGCAATGGTGGATGCCAATGACGCGATCGACGAAACAGACGAGACAAACAACGGGGCGGTCTCCGGTGTTAATGTGGGCGAGTCGATGGGGTACTATGGCGATGATTCGATTGAGACGTTTGAGCACGGCACAATCAATGGCAGTATCGTGTACACCATCGGAAACAGCAGCTACTCGGGCGAGATGAGTCCTGATGATGAACATGCAGTCGAGTGCAACCTGACGCTCCCCACTAATGCGACCGTCAGGAATGCACGACTGTATGTATACTGGACATGGAGCAAGGAAGGCACCACTGGCAGGGATGCCGATGTTGAAGTCACCTTCGACGGTCGCACGATACCTGCGGACGACAGATACACCGATCGGAAGGGCTACGATGCTTTTGACTATCCGAGCGGCACGTACTGCTACAATGTGACGAATTACGTCGAAGATGGAAACGGCAGCCGGATCAATTATACCGCGGTTGTGAAAAATGTGGGCACAGGTTATGCAAAGTTTGCGGTCTCAGGGCTAAGTCTCCTGGTGGTCTACGAGGATCCAAAAGAACCTGAGATTGAGTACTGGATAAATGAGGGCTGTGATATCCTCTATTCTTTTGATGAAGATGATATAACCCCTGAAGATGCGACGACAAGAATCGCATTCCCGGGCGTAATCGACCTCGCGGAGGTCAAAAGAGCAACGCTCACAACGTTTGTAACAGGTGGAAATGAGGGTGGAAATGAACTTGGATTCAACAGCGAGGTATGGGATAATGTGTACAACGGCGACCCTTACGACGATCTTGCGATCGATGAGCGAGACGTGACAGACCATCTGAATGTAAGCGGAAATTACGCAACAATTTCTGAGATCGATGACCATGGCATGAATCCAAGCATCGCACTCCTCATCCTTGAGCGCGGACAGAAGGTCCCGAAGCTGGACGAGGTCCCGATCGCAGTGGGCGAGATCACTGACATGGGCGTCCACTACATCTCTGATGATACGTACGGCGCAGTCTTCGGGACGCTCAGGTTTGCAATCAACGATCAGTTTGACCGGGTCGCGGGATACAGGGAAGCAGAGGATATCTGGGTATATGCGGTGCCGACAAGTTGTGACCCTGATTACAACCTATGGATGAATGTCACAGCGACCAGTGAGCCAAAAAGAAGACTCACAATCTTTGATGACCCGTACACTAACGAGACGCAGGATTACGAGACTGAGATATGCTACTTCGACGAGAACAATGATGGTGCCTTTGATGACGATAATGAGACCAGGGTGTACCGGACAACAACCAGCTACGATGGCACGTTTGCGCTCCGGCTGGATGAGGGTATGTATGACATCTATGCCAGATACTGAGCAAAAAGCGCGGAAACCGCAAACAACACAAAAATCGGATCGGTGGAAGACGATATCAACCGCCGTGATCCTGATCGCAGTGATATCGATCATGTTGAATGTATATTTTTGTCTCTCAAATGGCTCGGGGATGGCGTCCGACGCGGGTAACGATACCGAGACCGATCGTTTTGTTGCACCGAACACGTCGGATGAGAACGGAACCGAGATGCACAAAATCGCTGTTGTTGCGATCACACCGGGCAGTACCACGCTGATCGATTGAGCGCAGCCCCTGTGGAACGGTCAGGGCAAGATTTATATAAGGTTATGCTATCTGCATACGTGCAGTAGTATCAATGCTGCGAATATCTCAAAAATAGTTTGAGATTGATAACATAAGAACTAACTTAGGAGGTATAGAATGAAAAGTAGAATATCTTTGGTATGTATGGCGGTTTTGATGGCGATGGTTGCACCTGCGCTGGCAGCTCCGGATCTGAGCGTGGAGAGCGTAGCTCTGAACTGTGACCAGCTCTTCGGCAACGCGAGCAATGAAATATCTGCAACAATCACAAACAACGGCACGGACTGTGAAGGATCGTTCAATGTCAGTTTCGTTCTCAGTGATGGGTTCAGCACAATTGAGTCAGTTGATATATTGGCTTCTGGAAATAACACCACAGTGAGTATCGTTGACCCGACCATTAGAAACGCTGGTGATGAAGTGATAATAACAGTGACCGCGGACTGTTGTGGCGGGATTGTTGAGGATGATGAGTCAAACAACGAAACAACGCTGAATGCAACTGTTGTGAACAACGGCTACAAAGGCAAGACTTACACCGGCGGCGAGAATATTACAACATGGAAGACGTTTGATTTAAACGGTGATCTGGTCTATTCAGCCGGCGACAGTTACTATCTCAGCGCGTACTATAACAAGAACTGGACCGAGTATGCATCCAACTGGAATGCGAGTGATGTACCAGTTCCAGCTGCTGCAACCATTGTAGAGGCACGCTTGTATGTGCCATACACATACGACAAGGCAAATGTGATGCCTGATGCAGTCAGCCTGGACTTCAACGGAATCGCTCAAACGCTGGATGTACACTACTGTGATGCAAAGATGTATGGCACCAGTTACTACCCATACGGAACGCTTGCATACAATGTAACAGACGACTTCAATGCAGATGGCAACACTGCAAATCTCACCAACGCACACTCTGGCGGTGGCAATGTCTCAATGCGGGGTATGATGCTGGTGGTGACCTACGAAGATGCAAGCGAACCACGGCGCCAGATATTTGTCAATGAGGGATTTGACCTGCTCTATGGTGGCTCGAAACAATGCACAACGCCGGATGAAGCGACCGCGTGGGCGCCGATTACCGGACTTGCAATCGATCCGTCAACAGTGGCAAGTGCCCGACTGATAACTTATGCTCCCGGCGCAGATCCGGCAGAAGGAGAACTGATCTTCAACGGACAGGTCTGGGCTGACGAGTGGAATTATAATGGCGCCCATCAGATTGGGATCAGCGATCGAGTTGTAACCACATATCTGGAATCAACTGGCAATGTTGTAGGATTCCAGAGCAGCGAAGACTACATGGAAGCGAGCAATGCAATCCTCATTCTGGAGGAAGGAGATCTATTATTGACCGATTCGGATTCTGATGGTGTACCGGATTGCTGGGATCTTGAAGCGGACACACCTTCCGGTTATCTCACTGATTCGGACGGTGTAGGGTATCGCATCGGCGACGTCAATCAGGATGGCAAACTTACGAGCGAAGATGCGCTCATGATCCTACAGGCAATAGTTGAGAGCATCGAGCTATAGACGCTCGATGTTTCTTTTTTTATACGATTTTTTCATAAAAAATCGAGTAAAAACTGCCCTCCGGGTGGGGTTGGTGACATACTTTTTGTGAGCAAGAAACATAATTTGCAGATACAAACACCGCTCCTGCAATCTCTTTATGTACTGCCTGTACACAACAATCACCTATGACCAGCCTGATCTTTGATCCGTTCATGGGTGCATCCGGTGACATGATCATCGCCGCCTTGATCGATCTTGGCGCAGATCAAGCGCACATCAAGGAGGTTATGGAATCCGCGGCACCAGTTACCGTAAAGATCGGCAGAACAATAAAGAATGGGATCGCAGCAACCAGCGTAACGGTTACGCCTGAAGATTCGGCGATTCGCACATATCCGGATATCGTGGCTGATGTCAGGTCGTCAGAACTTCCTGATTGGATCATCGAGGATGTAACATCAGTATTTGACCGTATCGCATCCGCAGAATCCACCATCCACAACGTGTCAAAGGATCAATTACATTTTCATGAAATCGGGCAGGCTGATGCCATAGCAGACGTAGTCGGGGCGTCGGCTGCGATCCATGATCTCGCTCCGGGCGCGATTCTCTGCAGACCGATCGTGACTGGCACCGGATATGTGAAGACGGCTCACGGAACGCTCCCGGTGCCAGCGCCCGCGACGCTTGAGATACTCTGCGGATCGGGGCTGTTGTGGCGCTACGGGGGCATCGAACACGAATTGCTGACGCCGACTGGCGCAGCGATTCTTGCGCATCTGACATGCCCGGACCAGAACATCCATGACCTCGCCACCACCCTTAACACAGTCGGGTCCGGATGTACCGCAATCCGTGCAGGGTACGGCGCGGGAAAGGCGGATCTAAAGATTCCAAACGTTTTGCGTGCTATTCTGTGTGAGAACGAACACGACGATGCCGGACTTCTGCAGGACGACATCACGGTGCTCGAAACATCGGTCGATGACGTGACCGGAGAGGTGCTTGGCAGCCTGATCGAAGAACTGATCGCGATGGGGGCGCATGACGCGATCATGATCCCGGCGACGATGAAAAAGGGGCGGAGCGGGCATCTGATTCAGGTGATCACAAAATCAAGCGATTCCGCATGGATTGCGCGTCGGATCATCGAGGAAACAGGCTCGCTTGGCGTGCGTATATCACCAACCAGACACAGATTGATCGCAAATCGGAGAATCGTGCCGATTGATGTTGAGATCGGCGGCAGCAAGTATGTGGCTGCGATCAAGATCGCGACCGACGATTCAGGCAATGTCCTGAACATATCCGCTGAATTTGATGATGCAAAGAGGATTGCACGTCTCACCGGCGTTCCGGTACGGGAAGTAATGCGCAGAATCGTGGATCGGGCATGGAAACGCGATTTCCCTGAGATTTCATGAAGTTTGGGAATCTGCCATAGAATTACCGGTCAGATCGTCCATATACCCTTCTGTCGCAACATCAACATTTACATCCAAGCCCCCCAGATATATCACCAATGCCTGAGATGCCGTCTGACGATCCGGTTGAGATTCTGGTGCGCCTTGCAAAGGACCGCGAGATTGACCCATGGAATATCGATATCATTGAGGTTACAGACAAGTTCCTGCAGTATCTCGAGAAACAGCAGTTCGATCTAAGTTATTTCGGGCGAACACTCCATTACGCTGCTATCCTCCTCAGGATGAAGGCTAACGCGGTGATAGATGATGAAGATCAAGTAGAAGAAAAAATAGAGGAGTTTGATCACTTTGATGTAGAGGAGTATCCGATACCAGAACCGCAGATACGCAGGCGGTCCAAACGACCGGTGACGCTCGACGAGTTGATTTCCGAGCTGAAAAAGGCGGAAAAGGTCGAATTGCAGAGAAAGACGCGAAAGAAGGTGGTGGAAGTGAAACCATTGATTACGACCGAAGATGTTCTCAAAATTGCGCACGAAGAGAATATTGAACAGACGATCGTGGAGGTGCAGATGGTTTTACACGAAAAATTTAAGCAGAGCGACGTTGTGGAGTTGGGCGAGTTGCTGGATCCGGATACCGACTTAATTCTCACATACATATCGCTGCTGTTCATGGCGACCAGAAAGCAGATATGGTTGGAGCAGCCAGAGTTGTTCGGCGAACTGTATATCAGGGCGCATGAAGGTGTTTTGGATGTATGATGCAATCGTAGTCGGAGCCGGCATAAGCGGGCTGTTATCAGCGCTCGCACTTGGAAAACATGGAAAGAACGTGCTGGTTCTCGAAAAAAGCGGACACGTCGGGGGAAATTGCAACAGTTACTGTGTTGATGGTTTTTGGGTTGATACGGGACCCCACGCGATCACTCACATTCTCAAAGGTCCGCTCCGCATGTTGATGGATGAGTATTTTGATTATATCCCGGCATTCGTTGATTATGGTGCCTATTATGTCCGTACACCTGCCGGCATCCGCCCGATACCGTCGAACTTGCGCGAGTTCGTGACGTTTGACACGCTCCCGCGAAAGGATCGCTTGATGCTATCTCAGGCGCTGACAAAAGCATTAACACTCTCCACATTTGGCATCGACACGTCAAAGACGTCCATATATTCCTGTTTGCCGCGTCATCTATCCAAACAGACCTACGATTTTGTTGACACGATCGCATATTTCCTTTCAGGGAAATCCATGAAAGAGACCTCCGTTTACCGTGTTCTCTACGGCAGCAGTTTTGTGCGAGATAGCGCGATGTATGAAACCACCGACCAGCCGATAGCAGACCAGCTTGCAGAGCAAATAACAAATATAACGGGCATTCGCAGGCTAATCACCAATAAAACCGCTCATGCACAGGCATACCCAAGAGGCGGTCTCAAAGCGCTACTGAACTCTGTGCTGCATTCACTTCCTGATAATGTCGAGATCAAGACGAATACGTGCGTTAACCGCATCCTATTCGAAGATGGGGTCGTATGCGGGGTATCCACGGATGATGATTCTTATGACTCAGAGATCGTTATCCATTCCGGGTTTGCAAAGGATCTTCCAGCGCTTATCGAAGATCTCCCTGCCGAGTATCTGCATGACCTCGGACGGATCGATCAGGCACTAAGTATGTGTATCTGGCTTGGGCTCTCACGACAGATGAAAGAGTTCGATTATACTGGTTCTGAGATATGGTTTCAGGAAAAGGCGTACTGGGCAATGCCAATAAGCAATTACTCCTCCACGATCGCTCCGAGAGGTAAGCAACTCGTTGGATTCATGTTTGTTGTGGAGGACTCGGTGAAACGCGAGAAAGAAAGGGCGTGGGAGACTTTGCATCGGGTGTTCCCCGGCATTGAAAAATACATCGAAATGACTCATTATCAGGTTACAACCCCTGAGAAGGCTGCTGTGAGCATTAACGGCTACATCCCTGAGGTCAGGACCCCTCTGAAGAACCTGTACCTCGTCGGGACTGATGCCGCTGCCGAGAGCATGGGCATCACAAGAGCCGCTTATTCTGTGCTCGATCTGATCAAATGCATGAAAGAGGATGGTTATCTGAGGTCAGGCAGACTATGACTCCAGCAAACCACGCCATAAACCGGTCCGCCGGCGAGTCCATAAACCCGCAAATCATGTTCGCGATATCAAGAATCGAGAATATGATGTATCGGGTGACCTTTGATCCTGCTCTGCAGAAAGGGTTGATTACAGCCAATGTATCAGTCATCGATGAGGCTGATCTCGATGATGTACTATTTATCTTCAAGAGAGTGATGGGCGGTGGGCTTGCAGTCGGATCATATATCAAAGTGATCAAAAACCCTTCATCGATCGGTCAAATCGTCTTTAACGACCGAGAATGTGCAATCGTGACTCCGTGCAGCATCACAATCGATGGCGTCCTGCTCAAAAGAGGAATTCCGGTGAGACCCATATTCGGGGGTATCGTGCAGATCGAGAACGGGGTTCCTGTACGGTTTACTGACATTTTGACTTACGAGAGCACCACTATTGATCCTATAGACGTGCTCATGTCGCAGGATCTGACATCTGTAACCGACGTCATCGCGACAGGATCCGGAAAAATCCTTGCAAATATGAGGATTGTGCCTATGCATGCACGAGAACGTGTCGAAGATGTGCTCGACACGTTGAAGTCGGCTAACTTTGATAGCATCCTATGGGTGAGTGAGCCAAACACTGATGTACTTGGTGTCCCGATCGAGCGCGACCACATTGGCATCGTTGCAATCGGCGGAACAAATCCGATGGCGGCTGTGCAGGAGCATGGCACACCGATCCGCACCCACGCGTTCTCAGAACTGGTCGATGTCAGGGAGATGGAGACTATCACATAAACGATTCTTCCACCGATTTTTTCACAAAAAATCGAGTAAAAACTGCCCTTCGGGGTGGAAGCCAGTTTTTAATCAAACTTTTGTGAAAAGTTTGCGAGTAAAAACTGCCCTTCGGGGTGGAAGCCAGTTTTTGATCAAACTTTTGTGAAAAGTTTGCGAGTAAGAAATGCCCTTCGG
>CBDUQO010000078.1:0-9435 GCA_965369365.1 uncultured Methanosarcinales archaeon | reverse complement strand
GCATTCATGCACATAACCCATCCTGCAGTTTATCCCACTCATGGCTCTTCCCGGTTTTGTATGCCTTGACTTCCAACTACCCACACAGAACAGCGAAGAGCCAGCGGTTCATCATATTTTAACTGACAGGAAACTCTGCAAAACCGATATTGAGCGGCTGGATGGATGATTAATCTGATATAGCTCGAGTTTGCTGCCACGGAAGATATCCGAGAGCCAATTTTAGCACTTTTTACGGAAAATCCTACAGATAAACCGGGATTGGGACGTGGGGTGTAGCTATCCAGCTATGCCCAACAATTGATTGCCGCGGAAGCCATTGGTTTTTCTAAATGGTTTGGTTTGTCCCGGATCAGAGATTCCACCGACTATCGGTCGGAAACATCTCATTGATCCACATCAAAGCCATCTTATCGTGAATGATCCTGTACGTTCTCGACAGAACCGTGCATTCCTCGCCAAAAACCCGGCTCTCAAAAACTTCGACCGCGTCGATCTCTCTCCTCGATTCGATGGCATACTTTTTGAGAATGCGCCCGATAGGTATGTCTGCACGCGTCAAATCCCCCTCCATGCCCGCAGGCATCCGGTTGATGGGAACAAGCGATCGTGCATATACATACACCATATCTCCGGCACACAGCAGAACGGTTCGCTCGTTTACAGCATCGCCAGTAGATATGTCAAGCAGCCCCGCGATCTCGTCGTTTGCTTCGATGACTTGCTGTTGCAAGGTCTTCACATGGACCACATGCCCGGTCACCAGTTCGAGCAGGTGCGTAACCGAACCATCGGTGCCTGCACAGATCCTGAGGCAGGTGGGAATATCCAACCTGCACAGGGATTCAATGACATCCTCCAAGCGATCACCACCAGTCACTCACTTAGCGCTCTTCTTCATCTTCTTTACACGCTCTTTTGCCGTATATCCGGTAGCAGTGTCGAGAAATTTGCGAAAACGCTTGTTTGTGTCAGACACCTCTCCAATATCTATGTCCGTATTTGATTCCGTGTTTACACAGAGTTTCTTCCCATCAATCCACACTTCCATCAGTTTCAGAGCCTTATAACTGATAACAAACTTATTATCACTGGTTTCAACCTCGCACGGAAAACACTCTTTCAGTACTCCCAAAATTCGGTCGCCATCAGTCGCAACTCCACGCTTAAACGGATATTCGTTTATATAATCACCTCATCCAAGTATCTTATCAAATAGCTCGCCGTGCTCCTGTGGTTTCGTGAGGTACTCGAGCATATCGATCTGTTTCACGAGTCCATACATCTCCTTATTCTTATACAGTCCAACTTCTGAATAATTCGTCGGTTTCAGGAACCGTAGCTCTGGCAAGTCCTCGTATTTCGGATTTGGAATGAACCCGTCCTCTAATAATACGTATGCAGCCCCAACTTTCTCCTTGAAAAAATCATAAACCGAAGAAAATTCCCTGCAAACCCAGTTAGCCATCTTAAGGGTCTTGTTTGATGCGTTTATCGTTACATGCCCGTATCCCGGGGGTATGATCACCTTGTCGCCTGCACCCGCTCGCACAACGACCACATCAGTTATGCTATTGCCTTCTTTCTTCTGCAGCAGATACTGCGCCTCGCCCTCGAAGACCTCATATATCTCTGTGTAGCTGACATCAGTTCCAGGGACTGGCGGGTGATCATGCCCCGCGGTCTTGACGTATTCCGTGCCGAGCATGCCTGGTGGAATGACTGTGACATCGTACCGCAGATTGTGCTCAACGATCCGCTCGTAATCCGACTTGCTCAGTGAGAGGTCCCTGTACATGTAATACAATTCACGATCAGGCGCGTCCATTAGCGAACGATCATACAGCACATCATCCATATCATGCAACATTCTGATGTCTGGTTCTCGCCCACTCAATATATCAGATAACATCAGATTAACATTTGGGCACATCCGTATAAAAACCCATCGAGGCGGCTACATCGCTAATTTATACAACTGCACGTATTAAGTTCGATTTTAGTAGCTTCCGTGTGTGTTTTTGAGTCTCACTTTTGCATACCGCACGACCCGGATAACCCGGTAGCTCCGAAATCATAGGCAAGGTTAATTATAGTGCACGTCATAATTATACTACAGTTGGTACGGAATTTGTACGGAATTGGTAATTGGGTGGTCAAGTGAAAAAGCTACAACTTGAAAAGCTAAAGAAACTGAAAGTGCCGGAAAAATTGAAGATGCCGTCAGAGATATCAAAAAAAACGATATTGATTCTCCTGTTAATAGTTGTAGCCTCTACGGTTCTCGGATACGGCATCAAGACACGATTATTGCAGCAAAGTGAATATACTGATTATGAAGCCCTGACTCCGGAGGCTACACCCTCCTCAATCTGGGCTGCGTTTGAGGACGAAGAGCAGAACCAGTCCCTGTCCGAACAGGTTGGCGAAGCCCTGAACCAGACGGAGTCTGCCGATTCGCCAGAACCCGAACCGATTGACACGCCGATTGCGACTACCACGCACCTGCCACCGCCGGATACTACCAACCTCTCATATCCTGCCAACTATGGACCGACGATGCTTGACAGTGATTTTGTGTGGTTTGGCGCTGGCAGCAAATATGCAAGTTGCTATGATGCGGAGACTGATATATGGCTCGTCTACGAATCGAGCGTTAGTCTGATTACGCGACTGCCGCAAATTAATGACGAAACCATGGTGTATGGGGTATTTGATAACCGGGCTTTGTACCGCTATGATGATGCAGAGATGCGTCTTCAGCCCGTGGCAATCGAGCCGCAGAAGGATATCTGGCTGCTGATGAGCAGTCGCACACATTCCACAGATCAGTTGTACTTATATCATCTGAACAATTCAACCGGTGAATGGGTCGATCATGAAAAACCGGGCAGCAACAGCCCGTTTGGCAGTGGTTATGTGTGGTTTGATCAAAGCGGGATTGCTTGCAACGATATGGTGCGCAACATCAAGCCAACGATTCATATAACTGGCAAGCACTTTTCCTGCGCGGTGGATGGCGGCATCCCGCCGCTTGACTATAACTGGACATCAGACATCGATGGGCACATCGGAAATACAGGTTTGTTTGATATGGCTTGGGTAAACGGTGCCCACAACATCACGCTCGTGGTAACCGATGCAAGCGGCACCCGCGCTGTGACAACCGTGGCAAGAACGTTCACATGAGATGAACAAACCACGAGGTTAACGCAGAAATCTTGTGGTTCCGTATGTATTTAGCTGTAATCCGGCGGTTAGCTAAACACGTACCAAAAAATCAGCATAGTATGCCCTGCTAACCAGAGGAACGTAATTTAACCCCCTCACTCAGCCGTACTCACATCTTCTCCATCAAGTTCCTGTGCGAGTTTCAAATATTCGGGACCACTCAAAACCATATCAATTTGTCAAGTGATCTTGCCATAAAATGCAGGACCTCTCATTGGTGGTGATGGTGTGACGACTCAGGCACATTGTTGCTAACGATCCCCGAGTTCTTCATTCCCCCTGCAGCGCAATCCCGGGTCACACGTTAACTTATTTATGCTGCCGACCGAAAATGTATTTGAGTGATCGAATGCTTGGTATCATCACAGGGACGAGTCTAATTGGAAAGCAGTTTGAAGGCATGCGAAAGACGGTCAGAACCCAATACGGAAATGCAGAGATTTTTGAAGGAGACTACGCCATATTTCTGCCGCGTCATGGCATGAACGCCGATATACCGCCACACAAGATAAATTATCTGGCAAACATCGCAGCACTGCAAAAATCCGGCGCGGATGGTGTGATCGGCGTGTATTCAACAGGAAGCATGAAGCTTGATATACCGCCGGGCACGCTGGTTGTACCACACGATTATATCGACTTTGGCGGCTCTATGACGTTCTATGATGGTGAAATCAGGCATGTTGTGCCCGAACTCGACCAGAGATTACGTAATCAACTGATCCGGGCAAGCCACGGAAGGGACGGGGGCGTGTATGTCCAGACACGCGGACCCCGGTTTGAGACAAAAGCCGAAATATTGATGCTAAGCCAGTATGCTGACCTTGTTGGCATGACCATGGCAAGCGAAGCAACCCTGTGCCGTGAAATCAGCATCCCTGTCGCAGCGATCTGCACGGTTGACAACTACGCAAACGGAGTTTCCGACCAGGAATTAAGCCATGAGACCGTCACCAAAAACGCTGGAAAGAACCGCAGCATGGTTGAAGAAACGATTACGAGGCTGATTGAATGAGCATTCTGTTAAAAGACACTGAAAACTATGGCAATGTCTATATCGACGGCGGTACAATCGCTGAGGTTGGATGTGCCGCTTATGAGGCGGATACGGTCATAGATGCCAGCAACAAAGCGCTCGTGCCCGGTTTTGTGAACGCGCATACACACGCCGCTATGACACTCTTTCGGGGGTATGCAGACGATCTCCCACTCCAGACATGGCTGCAAGACCATATCTGGCCACTTGAAGCGAAACTGACAGAGGAAGACGTCTACTGGGGCACAAAACTGGCGTGTCTTGAGATGATTCGGAGCGGCACGACGGCTTTCAATGACATGTACTGGCACGCTCTTGCAAGCGCACGGGCGGTTGAGGATATGGGGATACGCGCTGCCATCAGCAACGTTTTCATCGACGTCGCAGGCGAGTCTGATGGTGGAGATGGCGAAGCGGTTCAGAAAGAGAACAGAAAACTGACCGGGCGACTTAAGAAAGATTATTCCGACCGGATAATCCCTGCACTTGGTCCACATGCCATCTACACCGTGTCAGAAGAGAACCTCCGATGGATCGCAGAGTTTGCAAGAGAGAAGGGGGGTGACCTGTTGATTCATATACACGTCTCAGAGACCGAGCAGGAGGTAAATGACTGCATCGAGCGCACAGGCATGCGTCCTGTGGAATATCTCGATCACATAGGGTTCCTTGGTCCAAATGTCATTGCAGCGCACTGTATATGGCTTGATGACCGCGAGATCGCACTGCTTGCCAGGCACGACGTCAAAGTGGCTCACAACCCAGTCTCAAACATGAAACTCGCTGTCGGCATGGCAATGCGTTATCCTGAACTTCGGGCAGCCGGAGTCCGTATCTCGCTTGGCACAGACGGGTGCGCATCCAACAACAACCTTGACATGCTCGAAACCGCCAAGTTTGCGTCGCTGGCACAGAAGGCGGCTGCAAACGAGCCGACCGTGCTGCCGGCAGATGAATCATTTGCCATGATCACACGGAACGGCGCGGACGCGCTACGTATAAGTGGCGGCGGTGGTGGCAGCATAGCAGAGGGCAGCGTCGCCGATCTGCTGTTGATCGACTTGCTGCTACCGGAGATGACGCCGTTTCACAATCTTAACTCTAATCTGGTATATTCGGCGCACGGGAGTTGCGTCGATACCACGATATGCGACGGGGTCGTGCTGATGCAAAACCGGGTTGTGCCAGGGGAGGCGGAGATTCTGCGCAGGGCGTCGGAAGTAACTTATGATCTGGTGAACAGAGAATAATTAAGCATCCCGTGACCAACAATTATTGGCTGGTGTATACCCATGTCACCTGAACAGAACACTACAAACGAATCCGAAGTAGCAAAGTGCACAACGCTTGCTGCATCGATGGATATCCTCACAAAACACATAACGAGGGCTCTTGAGGACCTCGACGTCGATTCAGTCTCTGATATGCTCGACATGATCCTTGATGCAAACGGCGTCTTTGTGATGGGGACTGGTCGATCAGGTCTGGTCGGGCGGGCATTTGCGACGCGACTCATGCATCTTGGGCTACGTGTGTACGTGGTCGGCGAATCAACTACGCCCGCGCTGCGTAAGGGTGATGTGGTGGTTGCGATCAGTGGATCAGGCGAAACCATGTCCATTGTCGATCTTGGGAGAGTCATCAAAGAGATCGGAGCAACATTGATCGTTGTTACGTCGAACCCAGGCTCATCTCTTGGGAAAATGGCAGACATAACCGTGAAAATCTTTGGCAGATCAAAAGACGGCGGTGGAGATTACCTTGCACGACACCTTCTCGGGCAGTATGCAAAGCTTTCCGAACTTGCGCCGCTTGGTACTACCTTTGAGATCTCCACACTCGTATTCCTTGACGCTGCAATCGCAGAACTGATGACGCGCACGGGAAAGCAGTCAACAGATCTCGAAGATATGCATGACAAGCTCCAGTGAGCAATGGTGCAGATGCGAGTAGCATCCTTACCCCGGCAGTATGCAGTTGAGCTCGGCTCACTATGCGCGGCGATCATCCTCTGGCAGATCGTCGCCGATTATGTGGTGGAAAATGCCTTATTTCTTCCGAGTTTCACCGATGTCGCGGGATCATTCTCGCATGAATGGCGTAACATGGTTGGTGACGCCAGGGTCAGCCTGATACACTTCGGAATCGGCATGATCGCTGGATTGTGTGTTGCAATACCGCTGGGGATCTGTATGGGCTGGTTTCCGATGATCAACCGGATCGCTGACCCGATCATAGAGTTTCTGCGTCCGATACCGCCTCTTGCATGGATACCGTTCGCGATCATCTGGATCGGGATCTCTCACACGTCCGCCGGCTTTATCGTGTTCGTGGGAGCCGTATTTCCGATCCTGATCAACACGTATGTCGGATTCCGTAACGTGCCAAAGGTTCTGATCGAGACTGCCATGGTGCTTGGCTGCACAAAAAATTACAGCCTGATCAGGCGGGTTGCACTTCCGTCGGCGATTCCCCAGATTGCAACCGGCATCAGGGTCGCGATGGGCGTTGCATGGATGTGCGTGGTTGCATCAGAGATGTTTGGTGTGACGAGTGGAATTGGGTATAAGATAATGTTCTGGTCGCATTTTTTCAGAATGGATCACGTTATGGCTTACATGCTCCTTCTTGGATTTATTTCGCTTTCTATCGATCGAGTATTCAGGTATTTTGTCGAGCGGCGTTTGTCGATATGGCGAAAAGGGATGGTGGCATAGGTCTGGCAGCCGCATTCGCACGTGGGTTTCGCCAGGCACAATCGTAACCTTGATAACGGCTGGCACCAATGCTATGACCGACGATATGATGCGCTACTTGATAAAAGAAAGGAGATTTGTGAATGGACGTTGACAAACCAGTGCGAGAAGTCATGTCACAACAGGTGATCACGGCAGATATCAATGAATCGCTTCCGAACATCGCAAAGAAGATGATCAAATACGATCGCTCAAGCGTCATTGTGACGGAAGACGGAAAGCCAATCGGCATCATAACCGAACGTGATATCTCACGCAAGCTTCTCCCGGATGATAAAAAACCGAGTTCCGTATCGCTTTCTGAGATCATGACCGCCCCGCTGATCACCATCGATTACTACGCGCCGGTCAGCGATGCGATCCGGATGATGCTTTCAAACAATATCAGGCGGATGCCAGTCTTCCGAAATGAGGAACTCGTCGGTATCATTACGAGCCAGGATATCGTTGCGGTATCAGCCGAGATGAGTAACACCCTTCAAGAACTGATGGAATCTAATCGCGAGTCGATGCTAATATCTGAGTTCGAAGGCAACTGCGACATCTGTGGCAGGTATTCGTACCAGCTGACACCTGTTGATGGAAGATCACTCTGCGAGGATTGTGCTGATGCCAGATGGCAGGAACCAACAGATTCTGATCATGAGTCTGCATATTTAGAGGGTTGAGGCGGGTCTGGATGGATCTCGCGTTAAACGTGCTGGAAATCATCGAAAACGATCCTAAAATTGATATAAGCGAGATCGCGTCACTCACGGGTAGCTCGGAGGGGGAGATCCGGGACTGCATCGGTGAACTCGAGATGGGTGGCATAATCCGCAAATACAAGACGGTTATTGACTGGGATAAGGTCAGTGGTGGATTTGTTTACGCGATTATCGAGATAAAAGTATCATTGGAGCGCGAAACCGGATACAATGTAATTACAGACCGCATTTCTAGATTTCCTGAGGTCAGGTCAGTCCGGTTGATCTCGGGAGATCATGACGTATCGCTCACCGTACGCGGCAAATCGATGAAAGAGGTTGCGTTCTTTGTTGCGGAGAAGATTGCGACCCTGCCGCAGGTGCGTAGCACGGCCACCCATTTCGTCCTGAAGACGTACAAGGAGGATGGGGTGCTGCTCCGCGAGCCAGAGCACACCCACCGCCTCTCGATCGTGCCATAACCATAAGGGAGCATAAGCGCATGGAACGGGCGTGGATATCAGATGTAATACGAAGCGTGCCGCCATCAGGCATCCGCAGGTTCTTTGACCTGGCAAATCAGCTCCCGGATGCGATATCACTTGGTGTAGGTGAACCTGATTTCGTGACCCCGTGGCACATCAGGGAGGCGTGCATCCATGCACTTGAGACCGGTTACACTTCATACACCACCAACCAGGGGCTGCCCGAATTGCGCTGTGAGATCGCAAAGGCGTTTCACAGGGATTATTCGGTGGATTATGATCCTGATGATGAGATACTGGTCACAACCGGAGTTAGTGAGGGAATAGACCTTGTAGTGCGATCGATCTTAAACCGCGGCGACGAGGTCATCATTGCTGAGCCGTGTTATGTCTCATACAAGCCAACAGTAGTATTTGCGGGCGGATCACCAGTTACAGTCGCTGCAAAGCTCGAAGATGATTTCAGGGTTACAGCCGACCAGATAATGGAGAAAATAACGGATAAAACACGAGCGATAATGATCAATTATCCGAATAACCCAACTGGCGCAACGATGGGAAAAAAAGATCTCGAAGAGATCGCAGATGTTGCAATTAACCACGATCTACTAATCATTTCTGATGAAATTTATGATAAACTCACTTACGATGGAAAACACACGTGTTTCTCGTCCCTGAATGGAGTGAAGGAAAATACAATCGTGTTCAATGGGTTTTCAAAGTCACATGCTATGACCGGGCTTCGGGTCGGATATGCACTTGGAAATAGTGAGATCATCAGTGCGATGACGAAGATACACCAGTACACCATGCTCTGTTCTCCGATTACCTCGCAGATGGCTGCCATCGATGCACTGCGGAACGGAGATGTGGAGGTGGGGAAGATGGTGCGGGAATACGACCGCAGAAGGCACCTGATCATCAACGGCTTGAACAAGATTGGACTGGACTGTTTCTGGGGGAAAGGCGCGTTCTATGTGTTCCCATCAATTGCAAGTACCGGGATGACATCAGATGAGTTTGCAGAGCGTTTGTTACTTGAAAAAGGTGTTGCGGTTGTTCCAGGGGATGTGTTCGGGGATTCTGGGGCTGGATTCTTGCGTTGTTCGTATGCCGCCTCGAGGGATGATATAAAAGAGGCGCTCCTGCGTATGGAGGAGTTTCTTGCCACGATAGAGCATACTGTACAGTACAATGTGGTGTAGGACTGCGGGGTTCTGCGCGTGTTGCGGGCGGTTTTC
>CBDUQO010000077.1:0-9472 GCA_965369365.1 uncultured Methanosarcinales archaeon | reverse complement strand
TGGAAGTTGATGTCTCCCAGATTTCCGCGGGATTTCCGACCCACGGTACTCGAGAAACAGATCAAATCCACCAGTTTACGTCTACGCGGCTATCACGCTCTGTAGCCCAACATTCCAGATGAGTTTGACTTTGCTGGTTTGGATTTATGTGACCTGCTCTCCAACACCACATTTCTCCATTCTTTCGAAGGGAGATTCGGTTTGAACTCTGCTGGTTTCACTCGCCGTTAATTAACAGCATCTCAATTGATTTCTTTTCCTACCCCTACTAAGATGTTTCAATTCGGGGCGTTCCCGATCCCGAAGGATCGATGTGGCTCTCACCACATCAAGAAGTCTCATTCGGAGATCCTCGGTTCAATGGTTCCATGCACCTCGCCGAGGCTTATCGCAGCTTGGCACGTCCTTCATCAGCACTTGAGCCGAACTATCCACCAGACGGCATAATTACCAGAATCCGTCTTACTAATTCAGTAAGCGTCTGGGTCGCATGTATACATGGCTTCATCAAACGAGATGGCATCATCTCGCTCTTCACCCTTCTATAGCAATGTTAATTGCTATATGCATCTTAAATCACGTGGTGAAAACCACGTGGCATAACGAGTGTCTGCAAAGTATACGTTGAGATGTTAGAATATAAAGGTTTCGTTCCTGACGGGGTTGTCACATTGTGTGGGGTCGGCTCGAAACCCCAGTTTTCCGGATAATCTGAAACCCAAAACATTTGGCACCGGATTCTGATTGACAACACCTTAAAAACCACGCCAGCACCAGGTGGCGTGACAGCCACGTTCCTAAAGCGATGCCAGATTGTTCCAGGGCAGTTTTTACTCGATCTTTTGTGAAAAAAATCGTTTTATTGGTAAAACAAACTAATAGCCACCTGCAAACAAGAACTCAGATAATTACCAACACGACGGTTTCAAGGCTTTAAAAAGCTCATTTTGTGGCGGTGTGGGGTATAATTCTTGATTGAAAGATGTCTTTCATACACGCTCCACATCCGAAGTTATCGGTTTCACATGCTTTCCGCTTCGTGTAGGGATAATTTTTCGTTCGCCCCCGGTAAAATCTTTGTGCAACTCGTTTCCAGCCTGTAAATGATCAAGAACCAGTGCCAAAGCAGCCACTTCAGAATGGGGTTGGTTGCCAACCGCGATATTCAGGTCAGCAAGGTCATATAGACTTGCCGGCACTTTCTCCGCGCCGACGACGATCATGAGATCGCGCCCCTGCATCTCATCGATCGCGTCAGGCAGATTCAAGCCATACATTGTGAGATGTACGACCATACCGCCGTTTTCCTTCCATTGTTTGATCTCTTTCTTCCAGTTAACGCCAACTCTCACAAAAAAATCACCACCCCACCTGCAAACCACCTCATCGATGCTTTTCTTGATTTTAAGGTCATCCGCTGCAAGTAACATGCCATCGGCACCAAGCGCACGCGCCGTCATGCCCACATGTGTAGTTATGCGCATATCCCGTGTCGGGCGGTGCCCAATCCGAAGTACAACAACCGTCATGATAGATCACCTCTTGATTGCCTGAACTGTGAAATATGAAATCTGAATCTGAAATGCGCCCAAGATGGGCGTCACGCCGAGGTTGGGATTCGAACCCAAGTGTTCCAAGGGAACAACGCGTCTCGAGCGCGTCGCGTTAGTCCGCTCTGCCACCTCGGCATTGTTGAGTGATGTGCGATGACGCAAGATATATATTACAGCGATGGCTCTATTTAATTGATGGGGTTCTTCATGCGGCGCGGGTGGATATTTATCTTATGCATCGTTGTTGTCCTGCTAACTGTCGCGCAGGAACGAAACGGCATCACAGGCGCGCAGCCAGAATTGTCAATTAGTACACCCGGCGTGACAACAGTCAATCAGTCGATCGAGGTTGCCGTGACCTCAGCAGGCGACCCGGTTCCTGGCGTAATCGTCTTCTTCACATTCCGGAATAGCGATATACAGATCCAACAGATGACTAACGAGTCGGGAGTTACGACGTTCGCACCGGGCGATATCGGCAGATTGCATGTGCTTGCGCACAAGAGGGGTTTTGTGGGCGCGGAAGTGGTGATGGATGTGCGCGGCGCGCCAGAATACGTGCCACCAGTCAATGAAACACCGGCATCACAGTCCACGGGCGAAGATGCAGGGTCGCCCGGGTTCGGGTGCGCCGTACCGATCGTATTACTGGTATACGCGATCAGAAAGATCCTGAATCGCTGAAATGCCATAGGGCATAGATACCGTGGGATTAGCAGACCGCCTAACTGCAGGGGGTTATTACTTGTGCGAATGCTCAGGCGCAAACCCCCGTCTAAACCCAACTTCCCCCTGCTCACTTCTTCAGGTGCCCGATGATCACATCAGTCACCTGGCTCATGCTCGCACTTCCACCAAGATCCTACGTGGTTGTGCCCTCTGCAATCGTCTGCTCGGTTGCGCGTATGATTGCATCCACCCTATCAGCCGCGCCGAGATACCGAAGCATCCATGCGCCGGCAATAATCGTTGCGCACGGGTCAACCTTGTCCACCCCCTTGTATTTCGGAGCGGAACCGTGCGCCGGCTCAAACATCGCATAATCACCACCTATGTTTGCAGAATAGACAAGACCGATGCTGCCGATCAGTCCTACGCACCCCTCACTTATGATAGCCATAAAGAGGTTTGTTTAGACAAGCACTTTGTGATTTAAGAGCTGCGGGTTCTTTATGAGTTGCTGCGCCATGTTATCGGCATTGCGCTCCCAGTGGTCTATGCCACTATTACCCATCCTGCTCCGCGGTGGCGCGCAGTGTGTCCATGAATGCGCCGCAGGTCATCTGGAGGATATTACTCTTGTGGATACTGACAACCGTGCCCCAGCCCCGCATCTTCGCGTCCTCAAAGGCATATTGTGAGATATTCTCGCAGGCACGTTTCGTGATTCTCCGGATCGCAAGGAACGTGTTATCCCGTATCTCGATCTCTTTTCCGAAATACATGCCCTCGGTTGCTTCGCTCACTGCGACAAAGTCCACATCGCCAAGCGGCGCAGATGCCCCTTTAAACGTCTTGACCGGGCGCACATTTGCATAGAAATCGTACCGCTGGCGAATGCTTGCTGCAACGCTCCTTGGTGCGCCAACAACGCCGGGTGCTGTGGTCGTCCCTTAAAACATGCGTCAGTCTCATTTAGCACGTCCCCGGGTCTCGTCCGAACCCAAAGAGTCTCCACCGTGTTCTTTCCATCATTCTTCTCCTGCATCGCACGATATGAACTCGATGTCAGGGTTCACCACATTTATGACTCGCATCATAGAGTCCACAAGTTACGGTCCGGTGCCGTCGCCTCGAATAATTGTTGCTTTCTTCATGATATCATATTAGCAGAAGTTATATATCAGATAAATGTGTTGTGTTGACGTGGAGGTTTTTATCATGAGCGAAACACTCAGAAAGTTGGGACTCATCGGGATCGGCGTGCTTGCGATTACCGAGGAGAAGATCAGACAGGCTGTGGATGAACTAATCGAGAAAGGAGAGATGAATCGAGAAGAAGGGAAATCCCTTGTTCAGGAACTCCTGACCGAGAAGAAGAAGCAGATGCAGGAACTTGGAGATCGGATATCAGAGGATGTGCAGAATGCGGTCGATCGGTCAAAGATCGCAACGAAGGACGATGTTGCACGCCTGGAAGAGAAGATCGCAGGGCTTGAGACGGCGGTTAAGGAACTTTCCGAGAAGTGAGGTGAATAGTTTATGGATCCGGAGGAAGTTGCGAAGAAGGTGACGCTTAAGGATCTGCGTCCGATCGCAAAGGAGCACGGGATCAAGACAAGTTGTGTGAAGAAGATCGATATTGTGAGGCAGTTGCCGGAGGAGGTTCTTGAGGAACTTGTGGCGCGAACGTGATGAATTTGGATTCAGGAGATCTTCTGGGCGGTTGATTATGGGTAAAGGCTTGCGCGTTGTGACTGTTCTTGCGCTCGTGATATGGCACTGTTTTGCGGCGCAGAGATCGCGGACACGCTCAAAGTCGGTTCGCCCGACTGTGATTACACGAAGATTTAGGATGTGGTCAATAACGCGAGCGCGGTCTACGGCAGATACCAGTCATTGTCGAGCAACAATACGATTATGAAAAATACCGCGAACTTGAACATGGACCTCGGTGGTGTTGCCCATGGCTACAGCTATGATCAGCTATTGAATAATCCACCACCTTCGCAGAAAGGCGACCTCAACCATGACAATCAAATCACCGACGCCGCGATCGCGCTCACAATCGCTGCAAACGGCGGCTGGGACTATGCGGCTGGCGCGACATGGATTGCGGATGATTGCGACAGCGCAGATCGGATGCGGATGCAGACTATGGATGTAGTGACATGAGCAGATATATCGCGATGCTGGCGGCTGCAATTATAGTTGTAGTGGTGCTGGCGTGCGCGGGTGTGGGGGCTGATGAGGCGGGGCTGGTTGCGGAGTGGCGTTTTGAGGATGGTTCCGGGAGTGTTGCAGAAAATGGTTCTGAAGATGGAGGTTGGGAGCTAACTCCGGGGGCAAGTGGGGTTGATGGGAGTTGTGGGAATGCTTTGAGATTTGATAGGGTGGACACCACCATCTTCACACCCACAATCACAATCACCGGCACTGCATCCGACCCATCCGGCATCGCATCGGTCACCGTGAATGATGTACTCGCAAGCGGGGCTTCGGACTTTCGTGCGTGGGATGCAAATGTCACGCTCGCCATGGGCAGGAACACAGTCACAGTGATTGCAACCGACAACGATGGATGCAACACGACAGAAACGGTTACAGTGTATCGCATCGAGCCATTCACTTTCGTGCATATAACCGATGTGCATATCGGGTATACACTGTTGGATAGTTCTAAAACAGAAGCGTTCGTACGATCGATCGAGAAGTTTGCAGACACACTCCAGGCTATAAAAACGCACAACCCGGAATTTATCTTAAGTCCGGGTGATCTGGTTGAGTATAGCAAGGAGGATTTCTTCAATGCTTATATGGGCATATCAAAGAGTCTTGATATTCCTTTATACAATACTCCGGGAAATCATGATCGACGTGGATGGGATCCGCGTGATGATGTTGGCTTAACAACTTATGATGGAATCATAAAGAATCCAGGCGATATTAAACCGATCGATGACGGCTACAGAGATTATTACTTCGATAAATATGGATACCGCTTTATCGGCCTGGATTCCGGGGCGGATTACAACGTATCACTTCCTCCGTTTCTTGAATCATCCGACGTGTCAACTCTTGTTAGCTATGACCGCTGGTATGACTATTCACCAGAGGGTGATGGTCTGAAAGAGATTCAATTGACCGGATTGTCAGGGATGGACTCGGGAATGCCAAAGATCATATTCATGCACCACCCGGCAATAAGTGATAGTGATGATAAGTTAGTAACCGGATCACTCGAACTTCCGGTTACTGATAATTGCCCACCCGAATACGGCGGCAATGATGCTTGCATCGCATTCAATCGATGTGAGTTTATAGATTATTGTATCAATAATAATACCGATCTGGTTCTCACCGGGCACACACACCGTGATTATGTAAAAACTCTTTTTAATGAACCGGAAACTCATAAAACCTGGTTTATCCAGACAAGAAGCGCTACAAAGGACCCGGATCCTTACAATTACCACGGATACCGGGTGATCGAGATAACTGATGAAGGGATAATCCCACACATCCCGGATATGGCGGAAGACACCCTCCGGAATACTGGGAGAAATTCGTATTCCACATCTTATAATGTACTCGATCACAGCAGAGTCTACGCGTATGTGTCAGTTGGGTCCAACATAACAGGCATACTTCCGGATGACACAGTGAAGCGTGAGATTCCTGATTCGTATTATACAGGAGTGCTTGATGAGCTGCCGCAGATTATCAGATGCTACAATGAAAAGCCGGACAAATTTAAATTCGGTCTTAAATTGCTGTCTGCCGGCGTAATCGAAGGAGAATCCGTCTATTTCAACATCGTCATAAAACACCAGACAGCAGACATGACTGCCACGTATACCTACGAAGATGTCGTGTTTAGCGCATCAGAAAACGCAACCGCTGTTGTTGACCTTGATCCGGCAAACGTCAATTACACAATGGAACTCGACTACGACGGCGACGGCACCACCGACAACACAACCACCCCCACCTACAGCATAATCAACCACGCACCCAACGTCTCGATCGCCACACCAGCAGGAGAACAAAGCTACGACATCATCATACCATACAACCTGAAAGATGCCGAAAGCGATGATTGCACGATAATAGCACAGTACAGCCTCGACAATATTACATGGCATTATGCGAGCGTTGGTGAAGGTGGTGATGCCATGACCAATGTTGCAAGCACCCCGGCTGGCATTGATTATACGGTCGTGTGGGCAAGCGGCATGGACCTACCGCACACGGATGCCACAGTCCACTTCAGAATCATGCCGTTTTACGACGACCTTGCAGGCGACTATGCAACAACCGATGCGTTTTTTGTGGATAATCGTATAACTGGCGACCAGAACCGCGACGGCATCATCACCCCTGCAGACGCCACGATCGCGCTCTATCTCGCAGCCACCTGCGCACATAACCCTGTGGCAGACGTGAGCGGTGACCGGCAGGTCACCTCGCTCGACGCCCTCATGATCCTGCAGGCAGCGGCTGGCGCGATAGAACTATAACCGAACGGACGCGAAGATACGAGCATGAAAAGAATTGGATTCCACGATAGGGAAAGGGAGAAAAAGGAGTTCACAGACATTCTGAACTCCGAACCATCACTGATCACGTTCGTCTACGGACCCATAAACTCCGGGAAAACCACACGGGTCAATCATCCGGTTGACCATCTGCCAGAAGATTACAAGGTATTTTACATAAACTTGCCCCCGCAGACGGTAGATAACCTAATTACGGAATCCATGCATGATTGAAAAACTGAACACATCCAAGGTCACGCGATCGATCCTTAACCACGAGGCGGCACGGGTCGTCTCGCACCACGACGCTGACGGAATCACTGCGGCAGGCATCGTATGCCACGCACTCATGAGACTCGGCAAGCGCTTTCATGCGACCATCATCAGCCAGCTTGACCACGGATTTGTGGAGCGGTTGAATGAAGAGCGCGGTGACAGTTCGGGTGGCGCGGATGGCGCCGACGAGGACGGGATGCTTACGATCTTCTGCGACATGGGAAGCGGGCACCCGGATGTCATATCAGAGGTCGTAGGGGACGTTGTTGTGATCGACCACCACACCCCGGTCGGCGACATCTCCTGCCCACACGTAAACCCACATCTTGTGGGGATCGATGGTGCATTTGAGCTTTCCGCGTCGGGCACGGCTTATGCGGTTGCAAATGAGCTTAGCAGCGCGAATGTTGATCTGTGCGGGCTTGCGATCGCAGGCGCAATCGGGGATAAACAGTTGATGACCGGGGCGAACGCAGACATCCTGGACGATGGCATGCAAAATGGCATCATAACTGTTAAAAAAGGGATCCGAATCGGGGACGGGGATATTGCAGACCTGCTTGAACGAAATATCGAGATATATCTTGATTTCACGGGCGACCGGGTGAAGGTAGATGGTTTTCTCAAGGAAATCGGAGTGAGCGGCAGACTTGGCGAACTCGCGGATCCGGAGCTCCGAAAACTTGCAACGGCGCTCACACTAAGGCTACTTGCAAGGAGCAGCCCCGATGTCATCGAAACGATCATCGGCGACGTATACCTGCTGAACCGCGAGGTGATCCGGAACGTTGATGACTTTGTCTCTGCCCTTCATGCGTGTTCCCGGCTAAATGAGACCGGACTTGCGCTCTCGCTCTGCCTGCGGGATCAAGCAGGCGTCCATCATGCCACAACAGCGTCTATTGACTACCAGCGCGCCCTTGTGAAGGACATGCAGCTCGCTCGTCCCGGCATCATGCACAAAGACTATATCAAATACATCCGGCTCCACGATGCCGAAGCAACAGGCATCATCGCAAGCACGGTCACCCGGTTCCTGCACCCGGACAATCCGTGCATCGTGTTAAACGAGAGCGACGACCGAATCAAGATATCGGCGAGAGGCACAAAAAGCCTGATCGCACGCGGGCTTGATCTTGCAGAGGTGCTCAGGGTGGCGGCGGAAGCTGCGGGCGGCAGGGGCGGCGGGCACAACATCGCGTCAGGAGCGGCAATTCCGAAAGTTGATGATGCGGCAGACACGTTTCTTGCAACCGCCGACTCGCTCGTTGGCAAGCAACTGGGGCAACTGGAGAGGCAGGAGAGGAGTTGAAAGAGTAACTGCACGTGATTGGAGTTGTAACTACTATGATCTTATCGAAGAACGAAATTACCGAACTGATGCGTATGAATCCTCCGCTCGTTGAGGATATGATCGATCCCGAGACCCAGATACAGGTAAACGGCTGCGAGCTTACTGTCGATCGTATTTTTGAGTTTACAGGTAGAGGATCGATTGCATTTGGGAACAGCGAGCGAGTGCTCTCCGAATGCACCGAGATGTCGTTTGATGACGGCGACTGGATTAATTTAGCTGCTGGAAGCTACAAGATCATCTCAAGAGAGATTGTCCACATCCCGAAAGACATGATCGCGATCGCAAGACCAAGATCTAGCCTCCTGCGGTGCGGGGCAAGCGTGGAGACCGCAGTCTGGGATGCGGGTTACGAGGGGAGGAGCGAGTGTTTGCTTATAGTGTTTAATGAGCAGGGATTCAGGATTAAGAAGGGAGCGCGTGTCGTGCAGCTACTGCTTGTGGGACTTCGCAGCGGGACTGAAGGGTATCGCGGAGCGTATCAGGGGTATATGGGGTGAGAGTGTGTGTGGGGGGTTGCTATTTACGTACATGAGTAATGCGAACTGGCAGGATCCGGCGGCGGGTCTATTGATTTCACTCAGGATGGTAGCAGTTCATCAGACCCGGTAATCTTTCTCACTATGTCTGCCGTCATCTCCCGCTCTTCAACCTGAAGGCTGTAATATCTCTTGGTGTCTCCGGTTTCAACGATCTCTATCGCCTCGATCACAGGGTTGAGTAATTTCCGGTACCGATCCCCGTACAGTTTTATGACCTCGTCCACCGCCGCCTTGATAATCGGGATGTCCTTGAGATCTGCTGCACCTTTTATGAAGGTCATCATCAATTCGTCGGTCCGGTCATCTTCTATGTTGGTGCCGGCGTCATAAGCCATTTCCATGAATCTGTGGGCATTTCCGCGATTTCCAGCCTTCAATTCACCGAACGCGAGATTCAAACATGCTTCAACAAAATATTCGATTAAGTGCGGCGCGTGTTCGGATATTTTGTCTTTTATTTTTTCTATCTCCAAAGCAGCGTCTGATATTCTATCAAGCGATATATTGGCTTCAATCGAGATCAGTGCGGCATGAATCTTAGAGGATTCA